>DATFVA010000410.1:0-6882 GCA_035260565.1 Ignavibacteriaceae bacterium
TATAAAGGATCTGTTTTAAGTTTAAGCTGGTGATGAACTAAAGGTGTGCCGCAGCCGGACAGTATTAGCAGAATAATCA
This sequence comes from Ignavibacteriaceae bacterium, assembly GCA_035260565.1. Taxonomy (GTDB): domain Bacteria; phylum Bacteroidota; class Ignavibacteria; order Ignavibacteriales; family Ignavibacteriaceae; genus DATFVA01. The sequence continues at coordinate 80 of DATFVA010000410.1, forward strand.
GAAACAGGGCAGAATTTTTAATCATATTGTACAAATATATAAAAAGGTGCGGCGGAATTCACTCCCCTGAATCAATTCCTTGTTATACTTTTATCCCTTTCATATATTGCTCACGTGGTTTTATATAAATACATATTAAGGAATCATTTAGCCCCCTTTATTTTTTCGAATATAACGCTTATATGCATTTTTATACTTCAGTTTCTGATGAAGTTTGCAGACAGGCTGGTGGGGAAAGGACTGGGACTATTTGTAATCCTCAAGCTGATTGCATTTAATCTTGCCTGGATGGTGGTACTTGTTGTTCCGATGTCTACCCTGGTTGCAACATTGATGGCATTCGGAAATATGTCGCAGAATAATGAAATTACCATCATCAAAGCCTCCGGTACAAGCTTATACAAGATGATGGCTGCTCCCCTATTTGCTTCAATTGTTGTAGGCTACCTGCTGCTGATTTTTAATAATGACGTCCTTCCTGATGCAAACCACCAGGCTAAAATTCTAATGCAGGATATATCGAGACAGAAACCAACTCTTTCATTGGAGCCCGGGGTTTTTTCACAGGAAGTTTCCAATTATGCCATTCTTGCAAGAGAAATTAACCAGAATTCGAATGAACTGGGTGAGATTACAATATACGATTATTCCGATCCGAGAGAAATCAAAGTTGTAACAGCAGAAAAGGGAAAGATCTATTTTTCAAAAGACCAGACAAAATTGATAATGAACCTGGAAAACGGTGAGATACATGAATCTGATGTATCAAAAACTAATCTTTACAGGAGGATAAGGTTTGACAGGCACAGGATTGCAATGGACGGAGCACAATTTACATTTCAGCAATCGGCTCTCGGCAGTCCCAGGGGTGAGCGTGAATTAAGCGCTTCAGCTATGCGGGAGATAGTTGACAGCCTCAGCATTTCCGAAGCTCAGTATCGTGAAGATCTTAGTGATGAAGCACGGAAGTATTTTTACGTGGATTCAACCTTCAGGAAAATCACTACCCCCACCAGTACAGCAAATCCTAAAATGGTGTATACAAGGCTGCTCGACAGGCTGCGTGATGAAAAAAATACCGTCGTCTCGAGATACAAAAGACTGGAAGCAAAGAAGAATGAAGTAACTAAATATAAAGTGGAGATCTTTAAGAAATATGCCCTCCCTGCCGCCTGTATTGTATTCGTTCTGATTGGTGCACCGCTCGGAACAATGACAAAAAGAGGAGGATTTGGCGTGGCCGCCAGTATAAGTCTGTTCTTTTTCCTGATATACTGGGCATTTTTAATTGGCGGTGAAAAACTTGCAGAAAGAGATTTCTTTTCAGCTTTTTGGGGAATGTGGTCCGCTAATATCCTGCTGACAATTGCCGGCATCCTATTAACAATTAAAACTGTCAGGGAAGCAGTAACTATCAAATTTACATGGATCAGGAAGATCATCCCGAAGCAATTCCGGGAAAGTGAAGAGGATACCGAAGGAGATTATGAAAATCCTTGATAAATACCTGGTCAGGCAATTCCTGATGACAATCTTTTTCGGATTAATTGCGTTCACACTGATCTTTGTAGTAATTGATATGATGGAAAACCTGGATGACTTCATCGATCAGAATGTCCCCGCAACAGTTGTACTTCATTATTACTTTGTGTTCTCTCCCGATATCATAAAGCTTATTACTCCGATTGCAGTTTTGTTCGGAGCATTATTTACTGCCGGCAAGGCCGCACAGCTAAGCGAGCTTACTGCAATTAAAGCCAGCGGGGTTAGCATGTACAGGTTTATGCTTCCCTTCCTGATAACTACATTCTTTATAAGTATGTTCTCAATTTATTTTGCCGGATACCTTGTCCCTATGGCGAATAAAACAAAACTGAATATTGAAATGAATTACCTGAAAAAAGGATTCGATTATACAGGCAGCAACATTTTCTTCCAGGATTCCAAAACACGGATAGTAAACATATCGTATTTCGATAATTCTATACTCCAGGCAAACCGCGTAAGCATACAGGGATTTGATAAGAATGATATTACTAAAATGGATTACAGGATTGATGCAGCCAGGATGAATTATGATACTCTCTCACATACATGGATCGCCAAAAACGGAATTGAAAGAGTTTTTCACCAGAATACCCAGACGGCGGATTACTTTACCGAAAAGACACTGAAAAGCCTTAATTTTACTCCTTCGGAACTTACTACGAAGCAGCAGAAACCGGAAGAAATGGACCTGGGTGATTTAAAGAACAGCATAGAGACACAGGAACGGGCCGGAAATGATGCAACGAATTCATTGATTGAATATTACTCACGGTTTTCATTTCCGATGGCGAGTCTGATAATAGTATTATTCGGACTGCCCATCTCCGCCAATAAAAGAAGAGGCGGACTTGCAGTACAGGTCGGAATCAATATCCTTATTACATTTTTATATCTCGTCTTTATGAAGATCAGCCAGGCTTTCGGAAAGAACGGCGCGCTTGATCCCTTGCTTACTGCATGGTTTGCCAACCTGGTATTTTTAGGGGCAGCAATCTATAACCTGACAAGGATGAGGCAGTAAATGAAAATTCCGGGATTGCGAGATTAAAAGATTACAAGATGTGAGGAAATGAAACGGCAGCACCAGGCTGCCGTTTACTTTTAATTTACTTTCTCGTCTTTTTTGGGCGGAACAAATCCGAAGTGCTGGTTCTGCGGGGCATCAACTTTTATCTCCCCAAACCTTGATTCGTACTTATCAATATTATCTTTAAGGGCTTTCAGGAGCATCTTTGCGTGCTGGGGAGTAGTGATGATTCTTGCATACACCTTTGCTTTAGGAACACCCGGAACTATACGAGTAAAATCAATTACAAATTCAGCCGGTGAATGTGTAATAATTGCCAGGTTCGAATATATACCTTCAGCTTCCTTCTCATTAAGCTCAATATTTATTTGCTGTCCCTGTGGATTCTGATTATTCTGAGCCATTTATAATACACTTCTTTCTGAAATTACTTTCTTAATTCATCAGCTTTATTAAAGGCATTCTGAGCATCATCGTTCATACCCAGCACTGTATATACCTTGCCGAGAAGCTCCCATGTAGGGGCATCCTCAGGCTGCAGTTCAACAGATTTTTCGAGATAAGGAAGTGCCTGCTGATATTTTTCCTTGTATTCAGTGTTCTCCAACTCGCCTTTATCTTCGGCCATTTTATTTATGGCGGTCCCCCATTTTACATAGGTAACTGCCAGATTATAAATTGCATTCTGGTAATCAGGATCAAGATCGATTGCTTTCTTAAACTGTACTTCAGCATCTTCGTAATCGTTCTTACCTAGCAGGAGTACGCCATAATTGTAACGGTAATATTTATTGTCGGGATCCTTTTCCACTCCGGTTTTAAAAGCATCAAGGGCAACCTCAACTTTACCCGCATTTATATATGAATTAGATAGGGTGAGAAGCAGTTCGGGGCTATCGGGATACTGTTTTCTGCCTTCTTCAAGAACCTGGATTGCCTGGTTAAATTTCTGATTTGCATTTATACTATCCTGGGGATCGTGTGATTCAACAAACTGGTTCTTCAGCTTAATTCCCTGGTTGAAGTATATATCTCCAAGGTATTTGTACCCGTCGAGTGATTTATCAAGTTCGATCATCTTCTGCAAAGGCTGAACGGCTTTGTCGTTCTCTCCCGCACCCATATACACAAAAGCGAGATTTTTATATGTATCGGCAGAATCCGGTTCCAGTTTAGTAGCATATTCAAACATATCAATCGATTTATCGAAGAATACCTTACTGCTGTCCTCATTCGTAGTATTTACACCTTTTTGGTATAAACTTACGCCGCGGTTGAATAAATTAGCCCAGAAATATTTCTTCTGATCCTCTATCTGGGATTTGAATTCATTACTGATTGAAAGCGATTTATCAAATGCATCTATCATTTGGCCGTATTGATCTTTTTCACCGTAAACATATCCAAGGTAGTAATAACCCTCCGCACTTTGCGGGTTTTTAGCCACTTCTTTCTGCAGGGATTCCAGCGCTTTATCATAATTTTTCTGCTGGATATACAATTTGGCGCTTGTCATTTCGGTAGATGAGCAATCAAAACCAACAAAGGCCATTCCTGCTATTAAAATGAATACTAGAGTGTATAATTTCGATTTTTGCATTCTTACTCCATCAATTAAATTCAAAATTAATGTCGTCAAAGTTACAGTTTTGAGGGTGTATAGTCAAGAATCTATGCCCTGCCGGGGATTTTGCTGTGTCTCAATTCATTCTCCAATCAGCTAAATCCTCAATCCGCTCAGCCTGTCCCTATTAGCGGGATCCCCCAATTCTCAACAATCCGCAATTCGCTTAACTACTAAAATTGATTTTCCCTCGTTTAAAGGATATTTTTGAGTGCTAAAAAAGAGGATGTTTTGACTGCCGAACAAACAATAAAATCACTTCCAAAGGTGCTTTTGCACGATCATCTTGATGGGGGTTTACGCCCGGAAACGGTAATTGAACTCGCAAAAGAGATAAAATATAAAAAACTACCTACAAATGATCCCGGCGAACTTGCTGACTGGTTTCACCGCGGTGCAAATAAAGGAAACCTGGTTGAATTTTTACAGGGCTTTGACCACACAACGGCGGTTATGCAGACAAGAGAAGCCCTGCAGCGCTCTGCTTATGAGATGATGGAAGATATGCGCAACGACGGTGTCTGTTACGTTGAAACACGCTTTGCGCCTGTTTTTCACACAAATAAAAATATGTATCCGGAAGATGCAGTACTGGCAGTACTTGAGGGACTGGAAAAGGGCAAAAATGATTTTGGGGTGGGATACGGTTTAATCCTTTGTGCAATGCGGAACATGAAAGATTCACTTGAGATTGCGGAACTGGCAATAAATTTCAGGGACTCCGGTGTTGTTGGTTTTGACCTTGCCGGTGAGGAAGGCGGGTACCCTCCCAAAAAACATATTGATGCTTTTCAGTTTATCCAGAGATCCAATTTTAATATTACTATTCACGCCGGCGAAGCTTTCGGAAAAGAATCGATCTGGCAGGCAATTCAGTGGTGCGGCGCCCACAGGATAGGGCACGCTACTCACCTTAAAGAAGATATTGTATCCGGTAAGAACGGCAGTTCTTTTGTGTTCGGAGAACTTGCACAGTACATCCTTGATAAAAGGATACCTCTGGAAATTTGTCTCCTCAGCAACCTGCACACGGGAGCAGTAGACAGACTTGAGAATCATCCTTTTAAAATCCTTTACGATAACAAATTCAGGGTTACGATCAATACAGACGACAGGCTGATGAGCAATACGACAATGACAAACGAATTTTTAATTGCTCAGAAATATTTCGGCATTACTATAGACGATATTGAAAAAATTACAATTAATGCTATGAAATCGGCGTTTATCCATTATAATGAAAGATTGAAATATATTTATAAAATCATCAAACCCGGTTTTCAGAAAACCAGGGAACTTTTAAAATCACAATAAGGCGATACCAATAACTATGAAGAAACTGTTCACTAACTATAATTTCGAGTTTGATAAGAACGAAAAAAAACTGCTGACAACTTTCTCGAAACAGGTGCTTAAACAGATCAGCGAAGATAATAAGTACTTTGCAGAGACCAGGGCATTCAATTCAATTCTTGAAAAGTTAACCACCCCTTCTGAATCAGTCAAACTGACTAAAGATGAGAGGACCAGATTGCTTAACCAGCTTAATGAGAATGTAAAATTTTTAAATAAGGAATCGGCGAATAGCTGGTTTATCAAGAAGTGGATTTATAAATCCATGATTAAACAGTACCAGGGTATTTTAGAAAATCATTTCAGAGGATAAAATGAGTCCGGTTAATACTAAAAAAGTTTCAATTAAAGCGCCGCACGGCAATAAACTTTCCTGCAAAGGTTGGCTGCAGGAAGCTGCAATGCGTATGCTGATGAATAATCTCGATAATGAAGTGGCTGAGAACCCGGCGGAACTGATAATTTACGGCGGGAGCGGCAAAGCAGCACGCAGCTGGGAGGCTTACGAGGCAATCATTAATTCGCTTAAGAATCTTGAAAATGATGAGACACTCCTTGTTCAATCGGGTAAACCTGTAGGGATATTCAAAACATATCCCGATGCTCCGCGTGTTCTCATTTCAAATTCAATGCTTGTGCCGGATTGGGCCACCTGGGATGAATTCCGCAGACTGGAAGCACTTGGATTGACAATGTTCGGACAGATGACTGCAGGCAGCTGGATCTATATCGGAACGCAGGGCATTCTCCAGGGAACCTATGAAACCTTTGCTGAATGCGGGAGGAAATATTTTAACGGGGACTTTAAAGGCAGGTTTGTTTTAACTGCAGGACTTGGCGGTATGGGAGGAGCCCAGCCGCTTGCTGCAACGATGAACGGCGCGGCGTTTCTCGCCGTTGAAGTAGATAGAAAAAGAATTGAAAAAAGGCTTGAAACCGGGTACATCGATAAGATTTCAGATAATCCCGATGAAGCGCTTCAGCTTGTATTAAAAGCAAAAAAGGAAGGCAAAGCTTTATCTGTAGGCCTTGTTGGTAATGCCGGGGATATCCACCGGCAAATATTGGAAAAAAATATCATCCCTGATGTAGTTACCGATCAGACCTCGGCCCATGATGTATTGAACGGCTACGTTCCTGCAGGATTATCGTTTGACGAAGCACTTCAATTGAGGAAGGACAATCCCGAAAAGTATATAGAACTATCCCGTAAAACGATTGTCAGACATGTTGAAGCAATGCTCGGATTTC
>DATFVA010000411.1:0-10439 GCA_035260565.1 Ignavibacteriaceae bacterium
GCAAAATAGAAAGACTTAGTGCTCCTTTCTCGAGGCAATATCTGAACAAAATTATCAACTTTCCCATCTTCTTTAACCCAAGATTTTTTTTCAAAATAATTGGACTGATTGTCAAACAAAAACCTGATTTTATTCACGCTCACGACCTGCCTATGGTCCCGCTCGCTCTTTTAATGAAATTCTTTTTTGGAATTCCGGTGATTTATGATATGCACGAAAATTACCCTGAAGCCCTAAAAGTATTTCAAAAAAAAGGTCTGGTAAATTTAATTTTTAAGAACTATAAATTGGCCAGGATTTTAGACAGGTTCTGTATTAAATATTCAGATAAAATTATTACTGTTGTTATCGAAAACAGGCAAAGATTAGTGAAGAAAGGGGTTGCACCTGAAAAAATCACTATTGTTTCAAATACTGTAGATATTGGAACTTTTGCTAAAGAGAAGATTGATGAAGATGTAGTTAAGGAATATAAAAATAAGTTTGTGATAATCTATTCTGGAAGAGTAAGTCCGGAACGTGGTCTGGATACACCTGTGCTCTCGCTAAATTATATTAAAGATCATGTACCCGATGTTTTACTAATTATACTTGGAGACGGTCCTTCAGTAGAACCTCTTCATCATTTAGCCGGAGAGAATAATGTTAATGAGTTTGTGAGATTTCTGTCATGGGTAGGACATGATAAAATCAACTCATACCTATCTGTCGCATCCGTCTGTTTGATTCCCCAGCCAGGTAATGAATTTATTAACACTACGATTCCGCATAAACTTTTTGAATATATGTCTCTGTGTAAACCTGTACTTGTTTCAGATGCTGAACCATTAAAAAGGATTGTTGAAGAAACGGGGTGTGGAATGGTTTTTAAGTCAGACGACCCGAAAAGTTTTGCTGAACAAATAGTGAAGTTGAAAAATGATCCTGAGCACTACGGGGAAAATGGAAGAAATGCCGTCCTTCGAAAATACAATTGGCAAAATGAGAGTAAAAACCTCCTGGAACTTTATAAAAATCTTTGCTGATTCTTTAATAATCAATTCACTTATACCATAATTATTTAGCCGAAATTATCGTATTTTTAGCCTGCAAAAAGATCATTTATGGAACAAATGCAGCTAAAATTTTCTATCGTTATCCCCTGTCTGAATGAGGAAAAATACATTGGGAATTGTATTGATTCGATTCTAAATCAATCCTATGATACTTCCCTTATTGAAATAATTGTTGTAGATGGTGGTTCCACAGACAAGACTCCTGAAATTTTATCGGATTATTTAAAAAAAATCTCAGGATTAAAGATTTTTCATAATTCTGAAAAAGTTACACCGAGAGCACTAAATATTGGAATCAAGAATGCTACGGGTGAAGTTGTTGTAATACTCGGTGCACATACGAGAATAGATCCCGAATTTATCAGTTTAAATAATAAATTCTTAACGGAAAGAAATATTAAAGTATCCGGCGGGACACAAATAAATGAAGGGAAGACGTTCAGGCAGAAGTTAATCGGAATAGTTATGGGACTCCCTTTTGGAATCAGCAGTGCATCTTATAGATGGAGTAAAAAAGAACAGTTTGTTGATACTGTAGTTTATGCGGCTTATAAAAAAGAAATTTTTGAAGAAATTGGATATTTTGAGGAGAAATTTTCAATTTCTGAAGATGCTGAAATAAACTGGCGAATCAGACAAAAAGGATACAAAATTTTTTATTCACCTCAAATAAAGACTTATTATTATCCCAGGACCCAAATTATTGGTTTTCTAAAACAATTATTCCGGTACGGTATTCTCAGGGTGAATGTTGTAAAGAAACATCCTGATGCTTTGAAGTTTGTTCATTTGATTCCGAGCATCTTTGTTCTTGTAATCCTTGGTCTTGCCGCTCTCCTCCCAATCAGCATTGTCAGTCTTAAAATATTAATCTTTATTGTATGTATTCATGTTCTTATTAGTTTAGTTACTTCTTTTAAATATCTTAAGTCTGATCAATTCGGATTTCTTTTCTTTATACCAATTCTAATTTTTCTTATGCATTTTTTCTGGGGATTAGGATTTCTCATAGGTTTTATTTTGCCTAAATCAAATAAATGGTAACTCTACTTTGACCAAAACATTCGAAAAAATAATTGTTCTTCTTACAGATTTTTTTACTATTAACCTGGCGTTTATTATTTTCTTTAAGCTGAGGGTGGAGTCGGGGTGGTTCAGGCTGCTGGTAACGCCGGAATTTTTTATCCCTTTGCTTATAATTTATTTCTACTGGGTAATCATATTTACTTTCATTGGGATGTACCGCACCTGGTTTGCAGCCTCCCGCTTTGACGAAATTTCAACTCTTTTTAAGGCTTCTTTTTTCGGCATATTTATTCTGTTTATTGTAATCTTTGTTGACGATTACCTGCATGGTGTCGCTTCGGCTAACAGGATACTTATTTTTATTTATTGGGGACTATTCCTCTTCCTGGTTGGCGGAGGCAGGCTAATCATAAGGAGCGTTCAGCGGAATCTGCTTATAAAAGGCATCGGTAGAAAGAATGCAGTGATAATCGGGTATAATAAGAAAGCTGTTGAAGTCGGTAAACAACTTGAAGAGCATAAAGCTCTGGGACTTGATGCCATTGGATACGTTGCCGTTAAAGCGGAAAATGTAGGGAAACAGGAGAACGGTATTACTGTAATTGATTCAATAAAAAATATTGAGAAATTAATCGATGAACGTAATGTGCGGGAGGTAATTATAGCTCTTGAGCGGGAAAATAATGATGTCCTTATTGAAATAATCGGCAGGTGTGAACCTAAAAATGTGGGACTAAAAATCGTCCCTGATCTTTATGAAATCCTCAGCGGCCAGGCCAGGACTTCCCAGATCTATGGTATCCCTCTTATCGACATTATGCCTCAGCTGATGCCGGAATGGGAAAAAAGATTGAAAAGGATTCTTGATGTTCTGATATCTTTCATCATTCTCACGGTTTCTTTTCCTGTGGTAATATTGGCGGCTATTGCCATAAAGCTTGATAGTAAAGGCCCCGTTTTCTTTACCCAGGAAAGATGCGGTATGAATGGTGAACTTTTCAAAATGATCAAATTCCGCTCAATGTTTGTTGATGCTGAAAAAAGAACAGGACCGGTTTGGTCCATAAAAGATGACCCCCGTATTACAAGGGCTGGTAAAATACTCAGAAAGCTTCGCATTGATGAGATTCCCCAGATGATAAATGTCCTTAAGGGTGAAATGAGTATGGTCGGCCCCCGACCTGAAAGACCTTTCTTTGTTGAAAAGCTGGCTGAAGAAATTCCGTATTATAAAAGACGGCTTAAAGTCCGCCCTGGTATTACCGGATGGGCTCAGGTTAAGCACAAATATGATGAAAATATAGAAGATGTGAAGGTTAAATTACGGTATGACCTCTTTTATATAGAGAATATGTCGCTTCGTATGGATTTTAAAATCATTTTCCGTACTATTTTTGTTGTACTTTTTGGAAAGGGGCATTATAATTAGGTCTATGAAATTAATAAATTCCCTTCCAATATTCATTTAACAGAGATATGCAAGAAAAAACTCTTGTAATTATACCGACATATAATGAAATGGATAATATAAGTAGACTTATCCCTATCCTCCTGGGTAGTTATACTGATCTTGACATTCTCGTTATAGATGATAATTCTCCTGACGGTACCGGGGACTATATTGAAGGGCTGTCAAAGCAGGAGCTTAGAGTTAAATTGATCCGCCGCAGCAGAAAACTCGGACTCGGTACTGCTTACATTGCCGGCTTCAAATATGCACTACAGCACGATTACGATTATGTCTTTGAAATGGATGCGGATTTTTCTCACGACCCGAAAGAAATCAGAAATTTTCTTGAAGCTATTAAAAAATATGACCTTGTTCTCGGCAGCAGGTACGTCAGGGGGGTCAACGTAATAAACTGGCCGATGAGGAGACTTTTATTAAGCTACTTTGCAAATAAGTATACGAGGTTTATTACCGGGATGCCTATTCAGGATGCTACCGGAGGATTCAAATGTTTCAGGAAAAGTGTACTTGAATTGATAAATCTTGACAAGATAAAATCCAACGGATATGCTTTCCAGATTGAGATGACATTCAAAGCCTGGAAAAAAGGATTTAAGGTGGGGGAAATACCTATCATATTCGTCGACCGTGTTAAAGGTACATCTAAGATGTCTAAGAAGATTGTAAGAGAAGCTGTAGTTATGGTCTGGAAACTTCGAATAAGAAGTGCCCTTGGTATTCTTTAAAGAGGCTTGAATTGGATCTCTCCATTATCACTGTTAATTATAACGTAAAAGAATTCTTACAAAATCTTATCCATTCCATCCACAAAGCCGCCGGCAGCCTCAGTTATGAAATAATAATCGTTGATAATGCATCATCCGACGGAAGCGTTGATTTTATTTCCGATAAATTTCCTGAAGTCAAACTTATCTCTAATAATGAAAACCTGGGTTTCGGCAAAGCAAATAACCAGGGGTTAAAAATTGCTGAAGGGAAATTCATTCTTCTTATCAATCCTGATGCAATCGTCAGCGAAGATACTTTCACAAAAATGATTTCTTTTTTCGAAACTCATCCCTCTGTTGGTCTGGCCGGATGCAAAATATTGAATCCTGACGGAACACTTCAGCTTGCCTGCAGAAGGAGTTTCCCGGGTCCATGGACATCCTTCTGCAAGGTAACAGGATTAAGCAGCCTGTTTCCCAATTCAGGATTGTTCGCAAGGTATAACCTTACCTATAAAGATGAAAATGAGTCCTATGAAGTCGATGCTATTTCAGGTTCATTTATGATGATGAGAAAAGAAGTCTATGAAAATACCGGGGGATTTGATGAAGATTACTTTATGTACGGCGAGGACCTGGATCTATGCTACCGCATACAGCAGGCAGGTTATCAGGTTTATTATGTTCATGAAACTCAGATTATTCATTATAAGGGAGAAAGCACCAGACGAAGTAGTCTTGATGAGACAAAATTTTTCTACGATGCAATGCATCTGTTTGTTAAGAAGCATTTGTCAAGTTCATTGCTGGTTCAGTTTATACTTCGTACGGCAATCGGTATAAGAAAAATATTATCGTTTTTAGGTAAGAGGAAATTAATTTTTCTTGCTATCATTCTGGATTTCATTTTCTTTAACCTCTCACTTATAATATCAGAATCGATTTATCAGTCTATCAGAACCTGGAGAGGCTTCCCTCAATTTAGTTTTCCTATTGTCTTCACGATCCCTGCTCTTTCATACATATTAGTTGCCTCGGTTTACGGTGTATATAGACGGGAAAGTTTATCCATTTTAAAGACATTAGCCGCCAGCTTTACCAGTTTTTTCATAGTCTCCTCGCTTACATTTTTCTTCAAGGATTTTGCATACAGCAGGGCCATAGTTATTATCACGTACGTACTGCTGTTCGTGATGCTTGTACTGTGGAGAGTAATTCTGAAACTAGGATTTAAAATAGGCATTAAAAGAGATTTATATCTTAGAAGGAGAACACTGATTGTCGGGATAAATGAAGCGGCAGTTAAAATTGCTGATACTTTAAAATCGAAACAGACTGATTACCATACAATCGCTGGTTTAATCAGCCGGACGCCGAAAGACATCGGTAAGAAATTAGGTGAGTGGGAGGTGGTCGGAAGTATAGAAAATATCATTAAAGTTATCCGCGAAAAAGAAATTGATGAGGTAATTTTTTCACCGCAGGAACTTTCGTACTCTCAAATGATGTCTGTTGTCTCAGACAGTCAGAATGAAAATACCGAATTTAAAATTATCGGGAATAACCTTGATTTTCTTATTGGAAAAGCCTCTGTTTCTGTTCTTGATGAACTTCCACTTATCGGAATAAAATATAATATTACTAATCCGGTAATGAAGTTTTTCAAAGCTCTGTTCGATTATTTGCTTGCCATGTTTGTTTTGTTTTTAGTCTATCCTTTCATATATTTGACCGCGAAACTTAGTTCCCGCAATTCTGATTTTAGTCAGTTTATCCTGAAAGTTCCCTCTGTTCTGTCGGGGAGAATGAGTTTTGTCGGACCCAAAAATCCATCCGGATACAAAGATCTCTATCTGGGGAAAAAAGGACTGACAGGATTGTGGTATATCGAAAATGTTGAGAAAAAAGATGAGGAAAAACTTGATATTCTTTACGCAAAAAATCAGAATATCTGGTTTGATCTCGAAATTCTGGCTAAATCATTAAACAAAATGCTGACAAGACGTTCCTGACATGGCTAAGACAATATTAGATTTTGAAAAACCGATACATGAGCTTGAGTCACGCCTTGAGGAGATGAAGAAGTATTCCGACAAGATGGATATTGCAAAGGAGATTGTTAAACTTGAAGATAAGGTTAGACAATTGAAAGAAGGCATTTACAAGGATCTTACCCGGTGGCAGAGAGTTCAGCTTGCAAGACATCCCGACAGGCCTTTTACCCTCGATTATATTTACGGTATGACGAATAATTTTATCGAACTTCATGGCGACCGGAATTATAAGGACGATAAAGCCATCGTTGGCGGCCTTGCAGAACTGGATGAATTTAAGGTGATGATAATCGGCCATCAAAAAGGGCGGGATACTAAATCAAATCTATACAGAAACTTCGGAATGCCTAATCCTGAAGGCTACCGTAAGGCCATGCGCCTTATGAAGCTTGCCGAAAAGTTTAATAAACCTGTCATAACAATGATTGATACTCCCGGGGCCTATCCAGGAATAGAAGCTGAAGAAAGAGGGCAGGCGGAAGCTATAGCAAGGAACCTTTTCCAGATGAGCCGGCTTACTGTTCCGATTATTGTCGTCATAATCGGGGAAGGTGCAAGCGGAGGTGCTCTCGGTATAGGAGTTGGCGACAGGATACTTATGCTTGAAAATTGCTGGTATTCGGTTATTTCACCTGAATCCTGTTCCAGCATTCTCTGGAGAAGCTGGGATTATAAGGAGCAGGCAGCAGAAGCGCTTAAGTTAACTGCACCTGATCTCCTGGAACAGAAAATAATAGACAGAATTATTCCTGAGCCTACCGGCGGGGCACATACAGATCACCAGGCAATTGCTGTTACGCTGAAAGGCATTCTGAAAGAAGAACTTGCTGCACTAATTAAACTAAAACCAGATAAGCTGATACAGAACAGGCTTGATAAATTCGGGAAGATGGGTGCTTACACCGAGTAGTAAATCAGTTCCTGTTTTCCTTTTTTACTTCGCTTCATTATTCACACTACTTTTTCATTATAGTAATGTCCGGGTACTGTTTTTTGGACATTTATCTCCTTATCAACTTATCCATTGTAAAGCAAAACCAGGTAAAGAGTTCAATTTAAAATAAGCGCAAGTAGTGGTTCAGGTTTGCAGATGAGCCAGGGAAGGGTGGGACTTGTCCCGTTGTTAGGCAGTAGGAAGGACGGTTCAAGGACGGTTCAATGCATATTTTGGGATTATTAAGTTCAACTAAGGCGGATGAGATATGAGTTCCCAAAATTCCATAACACCTTTCTTTTTTATAACTTTGCTTCATAAATTTCTGATGTAAAATGCTGATACACAAAACAAATATACGTGTCCGTTATGCAGATACCGACCAGATGAAGTATGTGTATAATGGCAAATATTTTGAATACTTTGAGGTAGGCCGAACAGAGATGATGCGTGAGCATGGACTTCCTTACAGCGTAATAGAAAATAGCGGTTACCAGATGCCTGTCCGTGAAGCTGTTTTAAAGTTCAAAAACCCGGCCTTTTATGATGAGCTGCTTGAGGTTGAAACAAGAGTTGAAAACCTTCCCGAATTGAAGGTACACATTGATCATACCATCAGAAGCAAGGACAGGGATATTATTATTGTGGAGGGATATATTGTCCTGGTGTTCATCAATAAGGAAACAAGAAAGCCAGTCAGGCCTCCGGAATTCTTTATGCAAGCAGTGAAACAATATTTTGAGATGGCATGATGACTGAAGCCATAAAAGAAATAATTAAACGCGCACTTGAAGAGGATATAAAAACAGGGGATATAACAACCCTGGCTACAATACCTGAAGATAAATCTGCATCTGCAGAATTCCTTGTTAAACAGGAAGGAGTACTTGCGGGATTTGAAATAGTTGAAGCCTCTTTTAAGGAATTTGATCCGGAAGTGATCTTTACTAAATATTATTCCGATGGTGATAAAGTTTTACCCGGAACAATCTGTGCCGTGGTAGAGGGGAATGCAAGGTCAATACTTACAGTAGAAAGAACCGCATTGAATTTTTTCCAAAGAATGAGCGGGATAGCTTCTTTGGCTCATCAGTTTAATGAAAGGATCAGCCATACTAATGCCAAACTCATAGATACAAGAAAGACAGCTCCCGGTTTAAGGGAAATTGACAAGCTTGCAGTTAGGCTGAGCGGAGCGGAAAATCACAGGATGGGGCTGTATGATATGTTCCTGATCAAGGACAACCATATTGAAGTTGCCGGATCAATTACTAATGCTGTAAAAGCGTGCAGGGAGTGGAGAAATAAAAATGAAAGGGGGCTAAAAATTGAAGTCGAGACGAAAAATCTTGAAGAGGTAAAAGAGGCTTTGAACAGTAAAGTTGATGTAATAATGCTGGATAATTTTAAGACAGAAACAATGAGAGAAGCTGTGAAGATGATTAACGGAAAATGCAAGGTGGAAGCTTCAGGAATGGTAAACCTCGATACCGTCAGAGAAATTGCTGAAACAGGAGTTGATTACATTTCGGCAGGCGCTCTTACTCACAGTGTTAAAGCTCTTGATATCTCACTTAATATAAAGATGAGATGACCCCTGATGATTTTCGATAAACTTAAAGAACTGACAAAGGATACTGCCATCTATGGTATAAGCACCATGGTAGGCCGGTTCCTTACCTTTCTTCTAGTCCCTTTTTATACCCATGTCTTCTCTGAAGCCGAATTCGGTATTTATACCAACTTTTATTCTTTCATAATGATCTTCAATATTTTTTTTATTTATGGAATGGATGCGGCTTATCTTAAATACGCTTCCGTTCCCAAAATTGGAGATGAAAAAGATAATTTCTCCACACCTTATCTCTCAGTATTCGGAGCAGGCATAGCACTTTCGCTCCTAGTCCTCGTTTTTAAAAATCTTGTCTATACTGGATTTGATTTACCTTCGGCGTCCCTCAATCTTATTTACTATGTTATACCTATTATGTTCGTGGATGCGATCTGTGTAATTCCCTTCCTGAAACTCCGGCTGCAGCGTAAAGCAAAAAGGTTTGCCGCTTTTAAGCTTATTAACATTATCGTGAATGTTGTTCTGAACCTTTTCCTTATTCTGAAACTGAAATGGGGAATTGAAGCTGTCTTTGTCAGTAATCTGGCTGCCTCTCTTGTTTCTTTTGTTCTCACTTTTCCGATGGTATTAAGGAATATAAGATTGAGAATAAATACGGTTTTATTAAAAAGACTGCTGAAATTCGGCATTCCTTACCTTCCGGCTGCACTTGCATCAATGCTGGTACAGGGAATAGACAAACCGATCCTTAGCCATCTTACCGACCTTTCCACTGTCGGTATTTACGGAGCCAACTATAAGCTTGGAATCTTTATGATGCTCTTTGTAAGTATGTTTCAGTATGCCTGGCAGCCTTTCTTTCTGCAGAATGCAGAAGAGAAAAATGCAAAGGAACTCTTCTCAAAGGTATTAACCTATTTTACAATAGCAGCAAGTCTGATCCTTATAGTTGTCTCATTGTTCATCAGCGATATTGTTAAGGTAAGTATTTTCGGTCATACTATAATCCAAAAAGATTTTTGGGGTGGTCTGAACATTGTCCCGGTAATTCTGTTCGGTTATATGTTTAACGGGCTTTATGTTATTTTCACGGCGGGTATTTTTATCGAAGAGAAAAGTATTTACGTCCCGTTTATTACGGGGCTGGGAGCAGCCGTAAACATTGGAGTAAACTTTGCTCTCATTCCTTCTATGGGAATGATGGGAGCCGCCATCGCAACGCTTGCAGCCTATTTTGCTATGGCTTTAAGCCTGTACATAGTTACTCAAAAATTTTATAAAATCGAATACGAACTTCTAAAACTTAGCAAGATATTTTCAGCTATTCTTGCTGCAGGTACTGTGTATTATTATCTCTATTACACCGGTCAGCTTTTATTTATTTATAAGGTTCTGCTGCTTGTTGTATTTTCTCTCTTTATTTATTTATTTGTTTTTGATAAGAAGGAGATTGATTTTCTCCGCACAAAGCTGGCTGCAATAAAACAGAACAGGAGTTAAATGGAATCTGAAAGTATTATTATTAAAGTTAAAAGACTTGAGGCCGGCTTTGACGATGTCGATTTGCCGCATTACACAACACATGGAAGCGCCGGTATGGATGTGCGGGCAGCTGTGGA
>DATFVA010000412.1:0-5614 GCA_035260565.1 Ignavibacteriaceae bacterium
GCCTACCAGGTGAATTCATTCCTGAATTCATTTTATGATGTTTCATCATTCGGGGTTTATTTATCTACGAATGAAAAGATGATGGATAAAGCACTGGCGATAGTTGACAGAGAATTCAGGAAAATGAGGAATAATAAAGTCTCTGAAAGAGAATTGAATAAAGCGAAAGAAGCGATGAAAGGGCATTTTCTATTGAGCCTTGAGAATACTTCCAACAGGATGTTCAGAATAGCTCAGTCGGAATTATATCATAACAGGGTCAAGAGCACGGATGAGATTATCAAGGAAATCGATTCAGTGACCAGGGAAGAGATTCTTGAACTGGCAAATACGATGCTGGATGAAGATACATTTATAAAAATAATTATTAAATCAAAGGATACGATATTAAAATCTGCAGCGTAAGGAATGAGGTTAATTAATTTTTTTTAATTCATAAGAACAGTAAAATGAGTAAAACAATAAGACCTGCGGTAAGAACAAATAATATCACTTATGCAGTACGTGATATAGTTGTACTTGCAAATGAAGTTGCAAAAACCGGCAAAGAGATGCTTTACCTCAATATAGGTGATCCTAATTTGTTTGATTTTGCGCCTCCGAAGCATATAGTTGAATCCACACATCAGGCGATGCTGAACAATTATAATGGTTATTCACCTTCATCAGGAATAAAATCTGCTCTCAATTCCATTGCTAAAGAAGCCGAGAGAAAAAAGATTAAAAATGTGCAGGATATTTTTATCACTACAGGTGCAAGCGAAGCAAT
The DNA here is from genome assembly GCA_035260565.1 of Ignavibacteriaceae bacterium. Lineage (GTDB taxonomy): Bacteria > Bacteroidota > Ignavibacteria > Ignavibacteriales > Ignavibacteriaceae > DATFVA01. Next base: position 770 of record DATFVA010000412.1, read on the forward strand.
AGATATTTGTCTGACTGCGCTGGTTGATGAAGGAGAAAATGTACTTACCCCAACTCCCGGTTACCCACTTTATACAGCAATTGCCAGTAAACTTCAGAATATGGAAAACCCTTATTATTTAAATGAGGAAAACGGCTGGCAGCCTGACCTTGATGACATTAAGAGCAAGATAAACGATAAAACCAGGGCAATTATAATAATAAATCCGAACAACCCGACAGGTTCCAACTGCAAAGTTGATACATTAAAGGAATTAATAAAAATAGCAAAAGATAACGACCTGGTTATTTTTGCAGACGAGATATACGATAAGCTTTTATTCGAAGGTGAAGAACATACTTCGATTGCATCGCTTGACAGTGAGGCACCGATGATAACATTCGGCGGCTTATCAAAAAACTACATGGTACCCGGCTTCAGGATCGGGTGGGGAATTGCAAGTGGAGACAGAACAGTATTAAAAGAATATATTGAAGCAATTAATAAACTGCTGCGTGCCAGACTATCAGCAAATCATCCCGAACAATATGCCATACCCACTGCACTTGAGGGAGATCAGTCGCATCTTGCAACCGCAAATCAGAAATTGACTTCCAGAAGAGATATGACGGTTGAAATGCTTAACGCAATCCCGGGAATTTCCTGTGTTAAGCCGGAAGGCGCATTTTACGCATTTCCTAAGCTCCACATAAATACACCGGACAATATTTTTGTCGCAGAACTTATCAGGGAAACAGGTGTAGTAGTGGTTCCCGGTTCAGGATTTGGTCAACGTCCAGGCACCAATCACTTCCGCGTTGTATTCCTGCCGCCTGAAGATATTCTGATGAAGGCGTACAATAATATTGCCCGCTTCACAGAAAAATTCATCGAAGAACATGAAGCTGTCGGCAAATAAATTTCATTATAAATAAGATTATATACAAGAATTCAGGAGTAAATACTCAGAATGCCGAAAATAGTGATAGATGGGAAAGAAATAGAATTCACCCATGGACAAACCATCATAGAAGCAGCAAGGAATAACGGCATCAGTATTCCTCATTTCTGCTGGCACCCAAAATTAACTGTTTCAGGAAACTGCCGTGTTTGTCTTGTTGAAGTAGAAAAGATGCCTAAACTTGTTATAGCGTGCGCCACATTAGCCGCCGATGCAATGGTTGTTCATACAGCTTCTGAAAATGCATTGAACGCCAGGAATGCTGTAATGGAATTTCTGCTGATCAACCATCCGCTTGACTGTCCTATCTGCGATGAAGCAGGAGAGTGTAAGTTACAGGATTATGCTTATTCGCATGGTGCAGGGGAAAGCAGATTTGTAGAAGAAAAGACACATAAAGATAAAAGAGTTCCTTTAGGACCTTATGTAATGTTCGATGCAGAAAGATGTATTTCCTGCTCACGCTGTATACGTTTTTGTGATGAAATCGCAAAAGATCCGGAACTGACTTTCATAAAACGAGGGGACAGGGTAACGATAGTAACTTACCCGGGACAGGAAATGGATAATCCTTACTCCCTTAATACTACCGATATCTGTCCGGTAGGTGCATTAACCAGCCGTGATTTCAGGTTCCAGGCAAGGGTTTGGGATATGTCGGCCACAAAATCAATCTGCACCGGATGTGCGAGAGGCTGCAACACTGAACTCTGGGTTCGAAACAATATGGTTCTTCGATTAACCCCAAGGCAGAATGAAGAAGTAAACAGCTACTGGATGTGCGACCATGGGAGGATTAATACATTCAAATTCATTAATGCTGAAGACAGGGTAGACGGTGCTTATATAAGGAAAGAGGGGTCACTTATTCCGGCAGCAATTACAGATGCTGTTTCTGCCGCGGCGAGTGAGCTCAGAAAATATAATAAAGATGAGATTGCCTTTATCGGTTCCCCCCACGTAACAAATGAAGATAATTATGTTCTTGCCAAGTTTGCGCGTATCAGCGGTTCAAAAAATATTGATTTCTTAAGAAAAACTGATCCCTCTTTCGAAGACGCTATACTGAGAAGGGAAGATGTTACTCCTAATTCGCTGGGAGCTGAGCTGGCAGGGATTGTTCCTGTAAAAGGAGGGTTAAATTTCGAGCAGATAATTGAAAATATTAAAAAAGGAAAGATTAAAGCTCTCTATATAATAGAAGATGATCTTGTAAGCGAACGACCCGAACTGGAAGAAACCTTTGCAAAACTTGATCTTTTAGTTATTCATGCCACAAATATGAACAAGACAGCAGCATTAGCCGATATCGTTTTTCCTGCCGCTACTTATGCAGAGAAGAACGGAACAATGGTCAACTTCCAGGGCAGGATACAGAGACTAAGACCTGCAGTTGCAACTGTAAATGTTGATCGTGCTCTTGAAGGAATGATGCTAAGCCGTCTTGATAAGTTCGGAACAAAGTTCGACCGATGGGCTGAAAAAAATAAACGGGATGCTTATTCGGCCTGGAAGATACTTGTGATGCTTGCAAATGCACTCGGGAATAAAATGAAGTTTGAAATGGCAGAAGAGATTTTCGAGGAAATGGCAAAATCGATTGATGTTTTTAAAGGACTGGATTACGATGATATCGGTGAGCTTGGTGCTCAATTAAGAGGACAATTCACAAAAGAAACAGTAAAAGCTTAACGGAGAATTTTGCAGTGAACATCTGGGAATTAATAATAACTAGTCTTATAAAAATTCTGATCATTGTAACCGTTATGCTTTTAACGGTATCCTACCTTGTTTATTTTGAACGCAGAGTAAGTGCATGGGCGCAGAACCGGCTTGGACCCAACCGGGTGGGCTGGGAAGGTATACTACAGCCTTTTGCTGATGTGCTGAAATTATTATTAAAGGAAGATATAGTTCCGGTAATTGCTAATAAACCAATACACACCCTGGCACCCATTATTGCTTTATTTGTAGCTTTTACGACCTATGCGGTGATTCCTATTGCAGGCACGCTCAATATATTCGGCTATTCAATCCCGTTGGTTGTTGCGGACATAAATATGGGAATTCTTTATGTACTTGCTTTAACTTCGCTTGGAGTATATGCAATCACATTTGCCGGATGGTCGTCCGGAAGCAAATACTCATTACTCGGCGGAATCAGATCATCTGCACAGATGATATCCTACGAAATCTCAATGGGGTTTTCAATCGGAGGAGTAATATTGCTGGCTGAATCATTAAGACCCTATGCAATCGTAGGCTCCCAGGGTGCATTTTTATGGAACGCATGGATTCAGCCATTAGGGTTCATAACATTTGTAGTTTCTGCTTTTGCTGAAACAAACCGATTACCTTTCGATTTACCCGAGGCGGAACCTGAGCTTGTCGGGGGATTTCACACGGAATACAGCAGTATGAAATTTGCGGGATTTTTCCTGGCAGAATACGCAAATATGATAATAGCAAGTGCTATGATTGTTACGCTTTACCTTGGCGGGTATAATCTTCCTTTTATAAATATAGATTCACTTGGCCTCTCAAACGGGCTGGTGATTCTTATCCAGGTCCTGATGTTTATGATTAAAACCGGAGCATTATTATTCTTTTTCATCTGGGTGAGGTGGAGTTTACCACGGTTCAGATATGATCAGTTAATGAACCTGGGATGGAAAGTGATGTTCCCACTATCTTTATTAAATATTATCTGGGTAGCAATTTTGATAATGGTATTTAAGTTATAGAATGATTGAATTTAAATACTTATTTGATTATTCATTAAACAACAAAGATTTTGAAAATTCGGAGATTTGATGGCTGTTAAGAAAAGACAAAAAGATTTAACTTTTTGGGAAAGAATTTATATTCCGGAAATTGTAAAGGGATTAAGCCTGACCCTGAAGAACATGTTCAAGCCGAAATTTACGATGAAATACCCGGAGGAAAAATTCATACCGGCCGCTTCATACCGCGGACGTCCTGTTCTGGTAATGGAAGAAAACGGCGAAGAAAGATGTGTAGCCTGCGGATTATGTTCAAGGGTTTGTCCGGCATTAGCTATTGAAGTTCAAGCCGGGGAAACGGAAAGAGAAAAGGAACGTTATCCCGAAAAATTCGAAATCAATATGATACGCTGCATATTTTGTGGTTTTTGCGAGGATGTTTGTCCCGAGGAAGCAATTGTTATGAGTAAAGATTACGAATTAGCCTTTTCAAACAGAGAAGAAGCCATATACGGAAAGGATAAATTATTAGTGCCGGTACACCAGCTTCAGGACAGAATTGATTTTTTAAGGAATTACAAATAGTTGAAGAAGTTCTTTTTTGTGCTTAACTTCGCTTCCCCATGCATAAAAGAATCTACATATTGTTACTGGTATTCGCTACGATCCCGATTTTTGGTCAAATATCCAGGGAAAACAATTATAAACTAAGTTTTCCTGACAATATATCCTCAAATGGTTCTTTTGATATATCACTTATTGCTTCCAATCCTTTCACACATGCAGATAAACTAATACTATATTTTGAGCCATCCCAAAGAATAATTTTCAAAAATCTTGAATTACGTACGTTTTCGGATGTGACGGCTATCCCCTGCAGACAAATAAACCTTGACGGAGAGGAAGCATACAGGGCAGAAATAGACCTCATCAAAGGCAAAATCAGTCCTAATAATTATTTTCAGCTGTTATTTACTCTGAAAGCGGATAATCCTGCCACTGGAAATTTTCAATTTTCAGGATTATTTAAAGCAGAGGGTCAGACAGAAGGGTATATTCAATCAGCCGATAATTTCACAGCGGAAGACACGCTCAAGTTCGTCTCTGCGGATCTGAATTTCTACAGATCACAAAGATTTTCTGCCAACTCAGTTCAGTTAACACCCGGGTCAGAATTGAATA
>DATFVA010000413.1:0-2861 GCA_035260565.1 Ignavibacteriaceae bacterium
GTAAAAGTTCTGAATGATACATTTGGAATCGACAAAGGTTTTATGACAACAGTTCATTCATATACAAATGATCAGCGGCTGCTGGATCTTCCCCATAGCGATTTAAGAAGAGCAAGATCTGCTGCTGTTTCGATTATTCCGACAACAACAGGCGCCGCAAAAGCCGTAACCAAAACAATTCCAGAGCTTAAGGGAAAACTTGACGGCTTTTCATTACGTGTACCTACCCCTGATGGTTCTATTACTGATTTCGTTGCTTACCTGAAAAAAGAAGCCACGGTAGAAGAAGTAAATGCAGCTATGAAAAAGGCTGCTGACGGTCCGATGAAAGGAATACTGGAATATACGGAAGATCCGATAGTCTCAGCTGATATAGTAGGGAACCCTGCATCCTGTATATATGACTCGCTCTCAACAATGGCTATCGGCAATTTAGTAAAAGCAGTAGGCTGGTATGATAATGAATGGGGTTACTCATGCCGTGTTGTTGATTTAGTCAAAAAAGTTGCAAAATAATTTTATTACGGGGACGATCACTTCGTCCCTTTTTTATTAAAATGAAGTCAAACCCGGGAAAAGTATGAATAAGCTTTCAATAGATAGTCTGAACCTTAAAGACAAGCGTGTTCTTGTGAGAGTTGATTTCAATGTACCCCTGGATGAGAACCGGCGGGTGACGGATGACAGGAGAATAACAGCTTCATTGCAGACGATCAAAAAAGTTATAAAAGACGGCGGTAAAGCTGTTTTAATGAGTCACCTTGGACGTCCCAAAGGAAAGATAAAACCGGAATTTAGTCTAAAGCCCGCGGCAGAAAAACTAAGTGAACTCCTGGGACAGGAAGTCAAACTCGCGCCGGATTGTATAGGAGATGAAGTTAAAAAGATGGTTAACGACATGAAGGATGGAGAGGTTATCCTTCTTGAGAACCTTAGATTCCATTCTGAAGAGGAGAAGAACGATAATGGATTTGCAGAAAAGCTGGCAGAACTTGGTGACGTTTATGTGAATGATGCCTTTGGAACAGCTCACAGGGCTCATGCTTCTACTGAAGGTGTAACACATTTTATAAAAACCTGTGCTGCAGGATACCTTATGCAAAAGGAACTTGACTATCTTGGATCTGCACTTGGCAACCCCGGGAGACCCTATTGCGCTATACTGGGGGGTGCTAAAATATCGGGTAAGATAGACGTAATAATGAATCTATTTGATAAGGTTGATACATTGATTATAGGCGGAGGCATGGCATTCACCTTTTTTAAGGCGCAAGGTAAGGAAATCGGAAAATCTTTGCTGGAAGAAGAAAAAGTTGACCTGGCAAAAGAAGTATTGAAAAAAGCGGATCAATCAAAAATAAAGTTTCTTCTTCCTGTCGATGTTGTTATTGCATCCGAATTTAAAAACGATTCGCCTTCAGAAACGGTAAAGTCAGACAGTATTCCTGATGACAAAATGGGATTGGATATCGGTGCTGAAACGATTAAATTGTTTGCCGACGAGCTTTTAAAATCAAAGACAATCGTCTGGAATGGTCCTATGGGTGTTTTTGAAATGGATAATTTTGCGAAAGGCACATTTGCTATAGCTAAAGCGCTGGCAGAGGCAACAGAAAAAGGGGCCGTGACGGTTATAGGGGGAGGAGATTCTGCGGCAGCAATTACAAAAGCGGGTCTTGATGATAAAGTTTCGCATGTCTCGACGGGGGGAGGAGCATCATTGGAATTTCTTGAAGGAAAAACGCTCCCTGGTGTTGAGGCTCTGAGTGATTCGAAATAAACATTGATAAATAAAGGAAAATTTTGTGAGTAATTATTATCGTCCGGGAGGATTCGGATTCAGTTTCTTTCCCCCGGTGATTAAAAATCTTTTAATAATAAACAGCGTTGTTTTCGTCCTGCAGCTTATTATGCAGGGTGTGACTTTCCAGGGCGTTCCGGGAGCCTATATCCTTGATCACTGGTTCGCACTTAATCCAATTGGGTATAATTTCCAGATATGGCAGCTGATTACATATCAGTTTATGCATGGAGGTTTTACGCATATACTTTTTAATATGTTTGCTCTGTGGATGTTCGGAATCGAAATAGAAAATATGTGTGGTTCTAATAAATTCCTTATATTTTACCTTATGTGCGGAGTTGCTGCCGGAATTGCACAGCTTATATTCCCCCCGTTATTTAATGAGCCGCTTGCTCCAACGATAGGCGCATCCGGTGCTATATTCGGCGTTTTAATTGCATTCGCAATGGTTTTTCCTAACCGGTATATTTTCCTTTATTTCTTCATTCCGGTTAAGGCAAAATATTTAATTATCGGGTATATCCTGCTGGAACTATATGCTGTTCCCCAGGGCGGCAGCGTTGCACATCTGGCTCATCTTGGCGGTGCACTCGCAGGGTTTATTTATATAATTGTTGATAAGAAAACTACTTTCTCACTTGGGAATATTTTTCGAAGCTCATCAAACAAACCTAAAAGCCCTTATAATCCATTTGGAGGAATTTCTGATGCCTTCAAGCATAAAGAGAAAAATGTGCAGGAGGCGAAATTCTATGAGATAAAGGATGAAGGAAACGAAGAGAAAAAGGATGAGATTTCCCAGGAACAGATAGATAAAATTCTGGATAAAATCAGTCAATCAGGGTATCAGAATCTGACAGAGAAGGAAAAGAAGATTCTTTTCGAAGCAAGTAAGAAGATGAAGTGAATTTGAAATCACTTATAATTAGACAAGTATGCAATCGTAAGTCAGGCACTTGTTCAAAGCCGGCTTTAAATTCAGGTTCATTCGTACATTCAATCACCCGATTATTATATTTCTCCGGGCATCTATATATAGTGCTATTTTCTCTCGTGT
>DATFVA010000414.1:0-3776 GCA_035260565.1 Ignavibacteriaceae bacterium
CATCCGAGGATATGAAAGTTGATAGCTACAACCTGGTAACAGGGAAAAACTTTTATCATTAATTAAAAAGAATTTATGAACGCAGGATTTGAATTAAAAAACTTAACAGATATGGGAAGTAAACTAAGCCAGCTTTATAAACATAGACTTGAGCCGGGAGACCAGGTTTACCTTAAAACACTGAATTCAGTTTACGTAATTAAAGTGGTAAAAGCTGATGAGTACTTTGTTTCCGGCGGATGGTTCGACAGGCAGAATCTATCTCCCTGCAAAATTAATATCCGGGGATGTACCTGGGGCGGGACAGCAATAAAAACAGATATTATAGCAGCCCCCGGACTTTGTATTGAATTCGGAAATAATCTTATAACAAGCACGATAAATAAAGTATTCTATTTCTCTTACAAATCCAATAATTAATTCAGGGATTAAAGGCAGTCTGATATGAGCGATTTGACCGGTAAAAAAATATTTCAGTACACAATTCTTGAAAAATCAGGCGGTGGAGGGATGGGAGTTGTGTATAAAGCAAGGGATGAAAAACTCGATAGAGTTGTCGCGTTAAAATTTTTGCCTCCCCATCTGCTTGCAGATGATGAAGCTGAGAACAGGTTTATGACTGAAGCAAAATCGGCTTCTTCGCTTGACCATCCAAATATTTGCACAATATATGATATAAACAAAACTGAAGACGGGCAGCTGTTTATTGCAATGGCATTTTATGAAGGGGAGACATTAAAGAGAAAAATAAACCGAGGTCCAATACCTGCAGATGACGCAATAAATATTGCACTTCAAATAGCTGCCGGCCTGGAGAGGGCTCATAGAGGAGGAATTGTTCACAGGGACATTAAGCCGGCGAATATAATGATAACAAAATACGGTGATGTTAAGATAGTCGACTTTGGTCTTGCCAAATCAAAAGCATCTGCAGGTATTACGAAATTCGGTTCAACAGTAGGAACAGCTGCCTATATGTCGCCCGAACAAACGCGGGGCAATACGGTAGATCAAAGAACGGATATATGGGCGCTCGGCATTATAATCTATGAAATGATCACAGGGCAAAGTCCATTTAAGGGTGAGTATGAACAGGCCATCATATACTCTATTTTAAATGATGAGTTACCGGAGATAAAAGGGGTACCGGAAGAAGTAAACAAAATAATAAGGAAGTCAACGGCAAAAGATCCGGCGGAAAGATACAGCAGGGTAAGCGAACTATATGCTGATCTGGGTGCTCTAAAAGGTGATTCCGGTTCACGAATGCAGGGGTCATCAGGTATTATATCGCAGCCCGAAGTAAAAAAATCCGGGAGGATACGGATATGGTTAGCTGCAGCGGCTGTAATAGTGCTTGCAGTTTCAGGGTGGTTCTATTTCAAACAAAACACAGGACAAGCCGAGCCTGACATTGTACGGAAAATGATAGTTGTACTGCCATTTGAAAATTTAGGCTCACAGGATGAAAACTACTTTGCGGATGGCGTGACAGAGGAAATAACAAGCAAGCTTTCTTCAATAGGGAATATAGGTGTAATTTCACGAAACAGTGCAGAAAAGCTGGCTAATTCCAGTAAGAGTACAGAAGAAATAGGAAAACAACTGGGCGTTAATTATATCTTAAGCGGAACGATAAGGTGGGCAAAGGGAAGCGATAAAATAAGTCGCGTAAGGATTACTCCTCAGCTTACAAGGGTTTCCGACAATACAATCACCTGGTCGGATTCTTATGATAAAGTTCTCGATGATATTTTCAGTGTGCAGAATGATATAGCTCAGAAAGTAGTTGATCAGCTGGGGGGTTCACTGCTTTCCGGCCAGGTACAACAGAATGCTCCGACCAATAACCTTGAGGCATACGACTTTTATCTCCGGGGGTTATCTTATGAGGTGCGGGGTTCTTATCTGAAATCAGACCTTTTGAGCAGCATAAATCTGTTTCAAAAAGCAATTGAGCTGGATCCTGAATTTGCACTGGCGTACTCGCATTTATCGAGGGCACAAGCTTCAATGTACTGGTTTTTTTACGACCGTTCAGAAAAAAATGTTAGTGATGCTTTTGAGAATGCACAAAAATCTTTTGTGTTAGTACCCGATCTCGCAGATTCTTACCTCGCCCTAGGATATTATCATTACTGGTGCAAACTGGATTACGATAAAGCGATAGAAGATTTTTCCAAAGCCCGCGAGATTCAGCCTAACAATGCTGAAGCTTCATTTGGTCTAGGCGTAGTATACAGACGGATGGGTATGTTTGACCAAAGCCTGAAGAATATGCTGAAAGGTGTAACGCTTAATCCCTTATCAATTGAATATATCAGGAATACGGGGGAGACTTATGCGCTTACGAGGGATTACAGCAATGCAGTTAAATATTATAAAAAGGCCATTGACCTTAGTCCCGATGTGAGCGCACTAAGAGTATCCGAGGCCTATTATTATATTCTCTGGAAAGATGATATAGAAACCGCCTCCCGGATTTTAAACGATGTAAAAGACTACTATTTTCTTGATGTGACTCCAAATATTCCTGTTTTAGTTGATATATTAAACCGGGATTATAATAAAGCTCTTACTGATCTAAGGCTATCCGGCAGAGAATATGAGACGGGGCAGTTTAATTATACACCCAGGACACAGGCAGCAGGCTTAATTTACAAGTATAAAAATGAACCTGACATTTCGAAAGCATATTTCGATTCCGCAAGAGTTCAGCTTGAAAGAATGATCAGGGAAAATCCCGATGATGAACGTTTTCACAGCGCATTAGGGATAACGTATGCAGGGTTAGGAATGAATGATAAAGCAGTGTCCGAAGGCAAAAAAGGAATAGAACTGTTACCGCTGGAGAAAGAAGCTTATAGAGGATATTACCGCCAGCTGGACCTTGCAAAGATTTATGTTTTAAACGGTGATTACAATAATGCTCTTAAGCAGATAGATTTTGTGCTTTCAATTCCGGGTGTTTTTTCAGTCAGCCTGCTGCAGAAGGATCCGCTTTATGATTCACTTAGAGATTTACCGGGATACAAAGCAATCGTAAAGAAATATTCTAACGGGTGATAATCGCTGATGGGATTATGTCAGGGTGCCAGTTGGAAGTCTTTTTAAAGGCCGGACAGAAACCGAGCAGAGGCCGGAGAATAATAAAAGACGGATATCAGCCAGATGCTTGCTGAACGATTTTCCGACCGATTAAAGACAGGGTCTAAAACTTGATCCGACCTGGGAACCATTAAAGAATAATCTGCGGTATCAAAATCTGGTTAAGGTCCTATAATAAATGTTTGTAATGTGAGGAAAAAATATCTCTTTTATAAAAAAATTAAGTAACACCGGCTGCGCTTGATCTACTGCGGCAGTAAAAATACCGGTTCCTGAAACAGAGAATTTGATTATTAAATAATAGGATATTTTACAATTAATGCAATATATGATCAGCAAAAATATACTTCACTATAAATTCCTGAATAATCCGGATGAGGTTGTCCGCCTTGCCCTGCTAAAAATGAGCAATAGATATGAGTAATTTAGCAGGCCAGATAATTCTACACTATAAGATAATTGAGCAAGTCGGACAGGGCGGAATGGGTGTGGTCTATCTCGCCGAAGATAAGAGGCTTAAACGAAATGTAGCTATTAAATTTCTGCCTCAGCAGATATCCTCCGACCCCGAGCAGAAAAAGAGATTTGAAACCGAAGCACAGGCAGCTGCTTCATTAAATCATCCCAACATTACTACAATTCATGCAATAGAGGATTATGATGAGGGT
>DATFVA010000415.1:0-6067 GCA_035260565.1 Ignavibacteriaceae bacterium
GGTTAAATTGGGGGTCGATGGAATTCAGTCGGATGTCCCGCACAGACTTAAAGAGATTGCTGATAAGTACGGCAGGAAGACAGAAATGGAGAATGTATTTGAGAAGAAAGTTTTGTGAGCCCGGTTGCCTGGATAAAAGAAGCTGACGCTCGATGATTGCAGTACGGGTTGTAAACCAATTGAAAGTTTCCGGGGATAGTATCTTAATTATATTTTACAGGTTTATAATTGACTGATAGCGTTAAGCAAACCTTAGAAGATTACAATCTCAGGTATACTGAGGAAGATGATCTTTGTTTTAAAAGAAGAAAAAAGGGAAAAGGGTTTCAATACCTCGATGAAAAAGATAGGAATGTAACTGATGAAAAACTGAAGGAAAGGTTTAAATCACTTGTAATCCCTCCTGCATGGAAAAACGTATTAATTTGTTCGGATAAAAAAGGACATATACAGGCAACAGGATGGGATAAAAAAGGAAGAAAGCAGTATATCTATCACGAAAAATGGGAGGAATTCAGGAGTGTCACTAAATTCAACAGGTTAATTGAATTCGGGGAAGCTCTGCCGGAAATTAGGAAGCAGGTCAAAAAGGATTTGCGAAAAAAGTCATTGCTTAGGACCAAAGTACTGGCTGTTATTATAAGGCTGCTTGAAGAGACATTGATCAGGGTTGGAAATGAAATTTATGCCGAACAGAATAAATCTTATGGTCTGACCACTTTGAAGGATAAACATATACATATAAAAGGAATAACCATTTACTTTCACTTCAATGGTAAGAGCGGTAAACCATTTGAACTTGATCTTAAAGACAGAACCCTTGCCGGTATAGTATCAAGCTGCCAGGAACTTCCGGGGCAGAATCTGTTTCAATACATAGATGAGGACGGCAATCCCCGGCGGGTTGAGTCCGCAGATGTTAATGAATACCTTAATAGTATAGTTGAAAAAGATTTTACTGCAAAGGATTTTAGAACGTGGGGAGCAACTGTAATTACAGCAGAGAATCTCAGCAGAGTGCTTCCGAGCGATAATGAAAACAAAAATAAAAAGCTGATCTCTGATGTGGTTAAACAAACTGCCGCTGAATTGAATAACACTCCTGCAGTCTGCAGAGAATATTATATCCATCCCTATATAATAGACGCGTGGATGGACGGGTACCTTGCAAAAGCAATGAGTGCCGGTTATAAAATCAGAAGCGGTTCAGATCGAACTGAAGAAGCTGTATTAAGAATACTGAAAAAATATTCAAAAGAAATTCGCGACTGAGCTTAGCTGCAGTGCAAACAGCTACGAATTAGTAAAATCGCCTCCGTTAACATGAATAACCTGGCTCGTTATATAAGAAGCATCCTCTGATGCAAGGAATACATAAGCCGGACCCACTTCACTGGGTTGTCCTGCCCTTCCAAGTGGAGTATCAGAACCGAATTCCGTTACATCATCGAATGTTGAGGGAATCAAGGGAGTCCAGATCGGGCCGGGCGCCACGGCATTTACCCTGATATTCTGTGAAGCAAGATTTTTACCAAGTGATCTGGTAAAAGAGGTTATAGCTCCCTTTGTTGAAGAATAGTCGATTAAGTGATCACTGCCCCTGTAGCTTGTAACACTTGTGGAATTAATAATTGAGTCCCCGGAGCTTAGATATTTCAGAACGGCTTTGGACATATAGAACATTGCAAAAATATTTGTTCTGAATGTTCTTACCATAAGTCTCAGATCTATTTCATCCAGACCTTTATGAGGATGCTGTTCCCCTGCATTATTAACCAGTATATTAATCCTGCCGAACTTCTTATAAATTTGATCGATACATTCATAACAAAATTCCTGGTCGCCTACATCGCCTTTAATAATCAGGCATGCTCTTCCCTCTTTCTCTACCATTGATTTTGTCTCTTCCGCATCTTTATCTTCACTGAGATATATTACTGCAACATCAGCTCCTTCTCTGGCATAATGAACAGCCACAGACCTGCCGATTCCAGAATCTCCTCCTGTAATAATAGCAACTTTATCTTTTAATTTTTCACTCCCTTTGTACCCGGGCCTGATCACTTCGGGACGCGGATGCATTTTGTGCTCTTTACCTGGCTGTTCCTGCTGCTGCTGAGGAAATTTATTTGGACGAGCCTTTGTACTTGGCATGATAATCCTCTGTTCTTAATTCATTAATTCTAATGGCAAATTAACTTTATCGTTTATGATTTTTTGTGTTTTAGTCTAAGGGTGTGAAATGAATTGATTTATCTCAACAGGAATTCTGCGGTGGTTATAAGGTTAAAACCTTTGCATCAGCCGGGACGAAATCAAATTGTCTGATTGATTCACAGTTAAGAATTGTTTACGATATGCCGCGGCTGCTTACCTTCAATGAAAAGGTTAATATTTTCCACTGCACTTTTTATTCCTTCCATAAGAGAGCCGGGAACCAATGCCGAATTATGGGGAGAGCCGATAACATTTGGTAAGGAGGTGAAGGGATAAGCCATTCTAAACTCACCTTCAGAAAATGGTTCTATCCACCATGCATCTATGCCTGCGTAGAAGCCCGGATGAGCTTTCAGATGATTGTACAAAGCTTCCTCATTAATGATCTGTGCACGTGCGGCATTTATTAGAATTGCCCCGGGCTTCATCCTTTCTAATTCATTTTTACCGATCAGGTTTTTTGTTTTTTCAATCAATGGCAGAGAGATAATTACAATATCTGATTTTTCAAGAATAATGTTCAGGTCATCCAGTTTCCCTATAAAATCGACTTTATCGGAAGTCATTCCCGTCGAATTAATAGCGTATATTTCAGAGCCGAACGGCCGGATAAGTTTTGCAGCGGCTCTGCCTATTCCTCCGTAGCCGAGTATGCCGAATGTTGAATCCCGGATGGAAATATTTGTCTGCTGCTGATTAAATTCTCCCGCTGAAAGTTTTTTATGATTGATAAATAATCTCTTTGCAAGGGCAAGGACCAGTGCCATTATGTGCTCAGCCATCGGATCAGCGTATGCACCTTTATTGCTTGCGATTTTGCAGCCTTGAGGATACCTCTCAAAATTAATATGATCGTAACCTGCGGAAAGCACCTGCATAAATTTTAGATTCTGCAGAGAAGTAAGATCAAAAGAATTTAATTCTTTTGGAGGATTCCAGGCAAAAATTATATCCGCCTCCTTTAAAACAGGTATCTCTTTCTCCTTAAAGTCCTGGATGAATGTTACATCTGCTTCCTCCCTTAGAGTGGATTTTATAATCTTTTTCTGGCTGTCTTTGACCGGGAACGTTACTAATATGTTAATCATAATATAAATATCAAAGTTTTAAGTTTACAAAATTACAAGCTTAAATAAACACCTGTACTGGTTTTTCGGGAATAATTTTTATACTGGAAATATTGGTTTTCAGCGGTTATTTAATGTTAATCCTTAAATGTTAATATTTGAACATTTTCAACCCTTATTAACTTATTATTATCTTGATATTGTGACAACTAAGTGTATTTTAGTAAATATAGATGAAATATTTTGTTTATGCAGCTATTTTTTATTTTCTCTACCCCATAAATAAAACATTTCTTGATTCGGTAATTATTTGAGTGGGCTAATCAATGCAAATGTATTCAATTTACCTGGCACTGAACGATTCGATACTTGCTTCCGACATAATAAAAATGCTTAAAGGAAACGGTATTGAAAAGATCCTCCTGTTTACCAGCCAGGAGGTACTTTTTAAACAGGCCATGGCTGACTTCCCTTCCCTTATCATAACTGATTTATATGAAGATAACGCGGTCAATAATTTCGACCTTGCTGAAAAATTATGGAATAATAAGAACATTCCATTTGTTTTTTTATCAAACCTTGACCTGGAGCAGTTCAGAAAGGTTTATACTTCCAGTAAATATACATTCGTAAAAACCCCTGTCCGGGAAAACGACTTAATCAGAAAAGTAAGTGACCTGTTAAATAATTCCAAAATGGGAATATCCCAGGAAACCCGGTCTTCTGATTATTCAGCTTCATAAAATTTATTCATCAGGCAGATGCGATATTTATTGTATTAATTCTTACCCCCCTGCCTAAATAAATTCCTGCAGCCGGATAAAAGTGCCTGTACGGATCTCTGCAGCTTACCACGATGGTTAACCAACCAGAAGCCGTTCTGCTGTATTTTAGTTGAACAGTTTATCTACAGCGTGTTTCAGTTCTTGAGTGTTTACAGGCTTATGAAGAATTGCCTTAGGGTGGTATTCCTTCGCTTTCTTAAAGAATGAAGTTTGAGTGGATGCTGTCACAAAAACTATAGGGATATTTTTAGCCTGTGCAACTTTCGCAACCTTAAAACCTGTAGGTCCGTCTTTGAGAATTATATCAAGGAGGATTAAATCGGGATTCGTATCATTTATTCTCTTAATTGCCTGCCTGTAATTCGTTGCATTATTAACAGGAGAATAACCAAATGATCTGAGTTGATTCTCAAAATCAAGTGCTACCAGGAGCTGATCTTCAATCACTAATATATTTTTTGAATGTTCCATTTTATTCTTTTTTAATTAAGGTATGAAAGCCCGCCCGCCTTTACTATGATTCCTGACAACCTTCCAATAAAATTTTAGTTTGTCAATATTCATACATATTAACCCCTGGATAATGTGCCCGCGGCAGGCTGCTTTAAGCTCCTGTGACTATAATAATTTGTAATTGAGCAGTTTAGGGATATTTTCAATCGCGTGACATTAAAAAAACATTAAATAAATTATAATTCCGGGAGATAAATTTATGTTGTGGACTATCTTTGTGATCCTACTAGTCCTTTGGCTGGTCGGTTTAGTAACCTCCTATACATTGGGAGGTTTTATCCATATACTGTTGGTTGTAGCTGTGATAATACTGCTGGTTAATTTATTCTCAGGACGACGAGCGGTGTAGTGAGAATTTTACGAATTGACGGATTGTCGGACCTGCCTTCCGGCAGACTGGTTGAGCGAATTTGAATTTAACGAATTCACAAGTTCGACAATCATTCCGATAATTCGTTAATCCGTAAAATCCCTTATTCATTCCCCTGATACGCAAATCCGGTAATCTTTTATTAGTTCCGCTGATTCTTTAATCTGCTCAATTTGTAAATTCAGCAATTCACTAATTCCGTAATCTGTGCTAATCTGTGTGAATCCCTCCAGGCGACTAACTCTCCTAACTATAACTCCTCCTAAAGCTATTATAATCAGGAATTTTTATTTTCGAACCATCAAATTCAATGATTCCTTTTTTCTGAAGTGAATGAAGCACTCTTGAGACAGTTTCCCTGGAAGTTCCCGCTAAATTTGCAATATCATGCTGATAAGGGAGTGTAACCTGAACAGTACCCTGGTGTATAATTCCGGAATTCTCGGCTATCTGTAAGATGGCAGCCGCAATTCGTCCCTCGGCATTGGAAATTGATAATGATTTGATCTTAGAGCCTGTCATCCTCAGTCTCCTTGTCATTTCCTCGAGGAGTGCTATAGCGATATTCGGATTTTCTTTCAGCAGTTTGAGAAATTCCTCACGGCTAAGGAAGAACATTTCCGAATCTTCCATTGCAACCACGTTGGCTGATGGATTTTTGTTATCGATAAGCGACATCTCACCAAAATAATCATGCTCACCGAGCATCTCCAGAATTATCTCTCCCCCGATGGAATCATTTTCAGTGACCTTTACTTTTCCGCTGGTTATAATGAACAAGCCTGTTCCTTCATATGACTGGTTGAGTATCGTCATATCTTTTTTATAATCTCTTACAACACCGGTCCCCTGAATCTTAGACAGGATCTCATCATTAAGTTCAGAAAATATTGGTACATACCGCAGCACAATTTTTGAATCAAACATTTTAATCACCTGGACTTTTTGTTGAATACAAAAATAAAAAATGTGAGATATTTCATTGTGTCAGTAAATACAAAGCATTAGCGAAATGATTGAGGAATAACACAAAAGGGGAAATTGCCTGAATACGATAAATATCAAATATCCGGGTTGAGTGTGCCCCGATAGAATTTTGTGACGGCTTTTAGTAT
>DATFVA010000416.1:0-3416 GCA_035260565.1 Ignavibacteriaceae bacterium
TGAATTTAAAATTATTAAAAAGGATACAGGAGAATTCCTGAAGCAGACAGCGACTTTCCGTCCTAAGGGATTGCTGGGAAGATTGTACTGGTATTCAGCCCTGCCATTTCATTATTTTGTGTTTGATGGAATGGCAGAGCATATATCAAAGTACAAACAGCAATGAATCAGGTGAGGACATCATCGGAATAAAAATTATCAGGCGTATTTTTTTCCGATTTCTTCCAGTCCTGATTTCTGAATTTCTTCAGGGGTAATTACGATATCATATTTTATATCGGCATTGAACTGCAGGAAAAACGGCTCGGCATATTTCACATAATCACCGCCGCTGTTCACATTGACAACCATAAATATATTCCGCCTCCCTTCATTGAGGGAAAAGTAAGCTGCTTCCGGTTTCAAATCTGCCATCAGCTTGTTGAGAACATTTCCAACTGTCCCTTTCTTTATCATAGCGTTAAAGGGATCGTGAGGGAATGTGATTGTTAATATCATCTTCATATCAGTCTCCTTATATAATTATTCTGCGGGGTAAGGGAAAATTTGTTTCCAAGTTTAGTCTGCAAACCTTAATTTGAGATTAATCCTGAATTAAAAAATATTAATAAAATGATCTGAATCAGGATGGCTGACGGGTTCAGTTTCCTTATCTCATAAGAATCATCTTTCCGGTTCGGGAAAATGTTCCGGCTTTCAGCATGTAAAAGTATATTCCGCTGCTGAGTTTCGAAGCATCAAACTGAACAGTGTAAACTCCTGCATCCTGTGTTTCATTGACCAGTGAAGCAGCTTCATCACCAAGTATTTCGTAAACCTTTAATGAGACAAAACTATTCTCCGGCAGCTCATACCTGATTATTGTTGACGGGTTAAAAGGGTTAGGGTAATTCTGATATAAATGATATGCGGCCGGCGAGTTCGCATCAATCTGAAGCTCTTCTGAATACTTATACTGCCCGCTGAAATCAATCTGATTCAGCCTGTAGTAGTTTAGGCCCGGGAGGGGATTATTATCTGTGAATGAATATGACTGTCTCTGAGCTGTTGTTCCGTTCCCATCAGCATATCCAATCTTCTGCCATTGATGTCCGCTTTTTCTTTCGATATCAAATCCCTTGTTGTTCGTCTCAGTTGCTGTCATCCAGTGCAGTGTAAGCGTGCCTGCATCATAGACAGCTGAAAACGATTCAAGATTAACCGGGGTAACATCCGCTCCCTTATAAACACCCCCGCTGCCTGTGCCCGCAAAGATTATGTCGCTGGAATTACCGCATAGCGAGCGGACCAGCTGAGTAGACGGCAGTCCGCTGTTTAGTGTGTCCCAGGTGCTCCCGGCATCCTCAGAACGGAAGACATTGTATGCATCAGGACTAAATGTGTTGGCAGAGGCATAAATCCTGTCCTGGTGATCCACATATAGTGCCTGCACCTCTCCGCTGTTCCCGCTGTATAAATCAAGACCCTGCCAGCTTACACCATTATCGGTTGATCTGTATAACAGGTTAACCTGGACAGCAGCAGTACTTACACCGGCAAATATATTGCCCTGTGAATCAGTACCGAGAAAAGTCGGATAAACTGAGGGGAAGCCGGGGAATCCATTCCAGCTAGTTCCGTTATCAGATGAGTATAAAATTCCGCTTAGTCCGCCCGCAACTACTATTCTGCCGTCGGGTAGTTTTATCAGGTCCGACGCATCCCAGGCGGCCACTCCCAGCAGCTGCCAGTTTGTGCCTCCGTCTGCGGACCTGACAATTTCAGAAGCTACATCACCAAGTGTGGGACCAATGGTAAAAGCTATTACTGCTACAATGGTATCACTGCCTGAAAATACAATCCCGCCGCCGTAAAAAAAGTTGTTAGGACGAGAGGAACTGTAAACAATATTCCATGTCATTCCATCGTCAGTGGAGCGCTGAATATAAAGGGCCGATGTAGTATTACATACTGCATAAATATTACCGTCAGATGAAGTTTTAATAGCAAAAACATTCTGGTTGGTTATTCCTGCCAGGTTCCAGGAATTGCCCTCATCTGTTGATCTGTAAATACCGTGATTATGGCTGTATGCCAGTAGGGTGCCTGCAGGGCTGCATTCAATGGCTTGTACAAAATCGCTTCCGGCAAGACTGCCTGTTGGAGTCCAGAATTCCTGTCCATTTGCCGTGATCCCGCATAAAATTATCAGAAATAGAACAGTAAAACATTTTATCATTGATTGCTCCTTGTTTGTTTTTTCAGTCGGGATACTAGCTATCCCGTAAACATGATATTTCACTGGCAGCTGGTATTTATAGTATCAGGAATTATAAGTTGGGGACAAATCGTGGGACAGTGAGAAGGGGAGCAGCAGGGGAAAAGAAGGAGAGAAGGTAAGGAGGTAAGAAGGTAAGAAGGCTGGCTGGTTGACCTGCCCGCAGTCGGGATAATACTGTTAACCCGATTCCTTCCATTGTCGGATTTACGAATTAATTCAAAAATCAATCCGCAAATCCGCAATTCGATAATTCCCTACTTAAAAATCCTGCTGAAGAATTCTTTCATATCCTTCCAGCTTTGCTCATCCGCCTGTTTGTTGTAAGCCATCGGCAGATTAAACTTCGTGCCGAGACTATCGGCGCCGGGATTTGTGAAGCTGTGCTTTGCTCCTTCATAATTCTTAAAGGTATAGTCTATTCCGGCGCTGTCCATCATAGATTTAAATGAGTTAACCTTTTCAGGAGGATTAAAAGGATCGGCAGCCCCGTTGCATACAAGTATCGCAGCCTGCACGGAATCAGGATTTTTAGGCGCCTGTGTCGGCAGATCGCCGTGAAAACTTACAACACCATCAAGGGGAACGCCCGCAAGAGCCATCCGCAGAACTACGCCTCCGCCGAAGCAGTAGCCTATAGCAGCAAGTTTCGATGTATCGGTCTGCGGCTGGTTCTTCAGAAGTGCGAGCCCTGCATCAAACCTTGCCTGTGCGGTATCCATATGAGACATAACAGCGGACGCAAATTTTCCGGCATTATCGGGATGTTCTGCTGTTTTGCCATTGCCGTACATATCGATTGCAAGAGCGATGTAGCCGAGTTTTGCAAGTGAATCCGCCCTGTGTTCCGCGTAATCGTTCATACCCCACCATTCGTGCACTACAATCACTCCCGGCATTTTTCCGGTCCTGCTGCTGTCATATGCAAGATAACCTTTAAGCGGTGTGCCTTCCGAAGAATAGCTGACTTCCTTTGTAACGATGGATGGACCCTGATTATTATTAACCTGTTCTTTATTCTGTGTACACCCGTAAACAATAAACATACTTAACAGAAATATAAATGCATATTTCATAAGTCATTCCTTGTGTTATGGAAATATTATTCAAGAAAGATTATAAAGGTTAGACAATAAATCCACAGGCAGGATAAATTTTA
>DATFVA010000417.1:0-3876 GCA_035260565.1 Ignavibacteriaceae bacterium
GGGGATTGGTAAATTCAGGCGGCAATATCCAGCTTAAAGTTATATCACCTATTTCACCGGTAGTGGCACTCAAAACAGGAGCTGGTAGAACTGAAGGATTTAATGAGAAATTAACTCCGGAAGTCGTATTCCCTTCAGTTACAGAAACACTACTGACTTCTCCAAAGTCGTATCCTGGTTTTTCTGCACGAATGGTGTAAGTGCCTGCAGAAATGTTCTGAATGAGGTAATTTCCGCTTCCATCTGTAACTGCACTTCTCTCAGTGCCGACAGCCTTTACAGTTACTCCGCTGTCATCACTTGTTCCAACAAGATCAACTGTTCCACTTACATATCCTCCGCCGAGATTAATTTCATCATAGGTCACGCGCCCGCCGTTGCCGAAATCACGCGCATGAACAGCTTTTCCTCCCGCCATAACCCTGCTCCCGTCAGGTGAAAGGTCCACGGAGAAAAATGAACCTGTTGTTACAACGCTGAAGGTTGGCATGCCGGTATCTACATCAAATACCAGCAGACTGGTTTTGTTGGTGCTGTAATAATCACCCCAGGTAGCAGCAGCAGCTACTCTGCCGTCGTCTGAAAGCGAGATATCATCCACCATGTCTCCTAGTCCGCTGTAAAGCCATTTGGGAGTTCCATCGCCGTATGTATCAAATGTTATTACAGTGCCGTCATATGTGGATGAGGTCAGAAACATTAGCGTGCCTGCGGCAATTGTGCTTCCATCGGCAGATACCGCAACAGAAGATGCCCAATTGGTGTATATTCCTGCAGGGACACGATATTGCCAGAGAAGATAATATTCGGTGTTTGCACTATCCCATACCCAGGTCTGCACGAAGCCGCTGTTATCAGCAGTAGCTATTACGGCCCCGTCACCGCTTATAGCAGCAGGTGCTTCTGTATTACTTAAAAAATGATCCCATATCAGGGTGCCGTCGGAACTGTTTAATACGTATAAATGATAACGCCCGTTTACTACAATCATTGTACCCTGTGCTGAAAAATTAGCTCCTGTCCAGTTTGTAATATCAGAAGCAGGAACTTCCATAGTCCAGTTAACCGCAGGAGTTCCTCCCGAAAGATCAACTGAGTAGATAATAGAAGTAGTGCCGTTGCCGGAGGCCTGTGCAAGGAAAATAGCCTGGCTTCCATCGCGCGACAATGAAGCATAGGAGGCATACAGGGTATCTGGCATGGGATACTGAAATAAAACATCACCGGTAGCATTATCCAGGATGTCAAACTCCGTCCCTCTTGAAACAGCAGTAACAGCATCTGCTACATCAACTGATGGATCATTAGGCGCAGTTGCAAATTCCCATTGGGGTGTGTTATTCGCTTCCGTATAACGAGAAACTCTCATATTGTTCAATCCCCAGCCGGCTACCGGAATAGTTCCGTCTGAATTTAGTTCGGTAAAATTGGCAATAGCAAGTGGATCCTGTGCAGTCCATAAAATGCTTCCTCCAAGTACGTATCTTTGGCCGTTAGCATTAGGACTTTTTATCTGTTGTTTATCGATATAGTTGTTCTCTGATGTGTTTTTTTCAGGAAAAGTCTGAAAGGCTGTTTTATTCCCCTCTTTAATCATTTTTGTTCCGGTATAGCTTTTTTGCTGTCCGCTTGACACAGTATTAAGAATTAAAACAAAAAGAGCCAGTAAAAAAAAGAAACCAGATTGTAACCAGGACTTCATATTTACCTCCGCATTTTGAAGAATTATTATTTGTGTCTCAGAGCTGAGAATATTTTAATTAATGGCTGTATCTCCCTTTTGCATTGTTATAACCAGATAAACATTTTGAGATTAGTGTAAATTATAATCTTCTTTTATTAAATACAAAATCTTGGCCAATAGGTTTCTGAATTTAAATTCAGAAAAAGAACGATAATCAGGAGCTGCAGAAAGCAGGTATAAACTTCCGCTAATTTATCTTATATCCATCAAAATAATCATCGATCATATCTTTAAGCTCATCTGGTTCAATTGGTTTGGATAATATAGCAAGCGGATTTGTATCCAGTGCTTCTTTGTGGGTGTGCTCGTCAGTCGATGCGGTAATATAAATTACAGGGATTTTTTTATTGGAATTAATTTGTTTAACGGCTTCAATTCCATTAATCCCTTTACCAAGGCGTATATCCATAAGCAATAAATCGGGTGAGGATTCGTCAACTTTACTAATAGCTTCCTCGCCGTTCCTTGCAACAAGTACGTCGTTAAAACCATGTTCTACTAATATTTTCTTAAGGTAAAGAGCTACAAGCCCTTCGTCTTCAACTAGCAGTATTTTCATCATAAACGTTCAATATTAAATCGTTGTAAACTAATCTATTTAATCCATAAAATGATGTGTTTTATCTCATAAAATATTTATACCCTTGAAAAGCTATTCCATTATATTCTTTATATTTGTTTCCAGTATAAGTACTTATATGAGAACAAAAATATTTTTTATTTCGTTTATTTTTATCCTTATAGCTTATAATTTATTTCCCCAGGAAAAACAATTATTCGGATTCGGCGACCTTGATTGGAATAGTTCCAAAGTTCAGGTTAAGGAACTCATGAAAAACAGGTATCATCTTTCCCCCGGTTACGAAAGAGAAGATGCAATAGGATATCAGGGCGGACAGTATTTTAAGGAAGAGCTCTTTCTGTGGGTCTATTTCTTTAATAATGATTCACTGCAGGAGGTGGACCTGGTGGTAAAAAACAATGATCGGCCGGTTGGCGGAATCTTTTACGAAGTTGTACATACCCTGAGTGAAGACTATGGAGATCCTGATTTGTATAAGCCGGACGATTGGACGGCGGAATGGTTCTATTATGATTTCCCTGGTAAGAAGCTGAAAGCAACTATTAAGGTTTCACCATATTTTGGTGAGACATCTACCACTTTAAAAATTTCATTCCTCAAAGCCCCGATTTAATCGTATCATGACGGCAGCTAAATAAATGCTGTCTAATAAGTCTGAGTTGGTCATCCTGTATCTTCAAGGGATGAACCTGTCGAAGGATGACACTCCCTAATAAATTCACAGATTGACTTGCCGCGACTTTTAATTCGTGGGATGATAAAGCCGGAATAAAAGACTTTAGCCAAACAGATAAAGTTAATTTTTGCTGTATTCAGCTGCGCAGTATTTCTTTTTCAGGTTGAATTTTCACACAGTTCTTAACTACCTCGGATTCAAATCTTGTTTTAAATAGCTTCTTAAATCACTTGACCAAAAAAACAAAAATACTCACCTGCGCATAATCACTCTGACTGTAATAAAGTGCTTATGCAGACAATTCCCTGCATTCATACTTTTTATTTTTCGACCCTCATAAACTTTAAATGGAGAAACGATGAAAAATATACTGAAGATTGCTTCGATTACTTTTATTTCTTTTTTACTGATTTCTTTTGATGCATTTTCTCAGAATTCCCGCACTAAGGGTAGTAATAACAATGAAGTTAATTTCCCGCAGAAAGCCTATAGCGGAGGGATAATGGAAGTAAAGCTTGGTAAAGTTGCCCAACAGAAAGCGTCATCATATAAAGTAAAAGAGTTTGGTGAAAGAATGATTAATGATCATTCAAAAGCGAATGAACAACTGAAGGATATTGCTCAAAACAATAATATCTCTCTTTCCGACAGTATGCTTAATGATAATAAGGATACCTATAATGAATTAAGTCAGTACGGCGGAAGTGAATTTGACAAACATTATATAGCTAAAATGATTGCCGGTCATAGAGCAACGATTAAATTATATGAAGCTGCATCACAAAATACCCGAAACCCGGAAATACAACGGTGGGCGAAAAATAAAATACCAATATTAAAGCAGGGTCTCCGGCTCGCAGAAAGCACTTTTAA
>DATFVA010000418.1:0-8094 GCA_035260565.1 Ignavibacteriaceae bacterium
GGTTTCGCGTCTGCAGGATGAAGGAGATCTGTGTAATATAAATTTCGTTGTTAAGGATACAGGGATTGGTATTCCTGAGAACTTTATGGATAAGCTGTTCCAGTCGTTCAGCCAGGCGGATTCTTCTACTACCAGGAATTATGGAGGCTCCGGACTTGGCCTGGCAATATCTAAAAAACTGGTCGGACTGATGGGCGGTGAAATATCTGCATCAAGTAAATTAAATGAAGGATCTGAATTTAGATTTTATATCCAATTACATAAATCGGAAGAGGAATCTCGTCCATCGGCAGATAACCTTGTATCCGGTAAGCTCAGAAAATTGTCCGATGAGATACCTTTACGGATCTTGGTTGCAGAGGATAATCAGGTCAATCAGAAAGTCGCTCTTCATATTCTTAATAAATTAGGCTATGATGCAGATGCAGTTTCAAACGGCAGCTTGGTTCTGGATATGCTTGAACAGAAAACCTATGATTTGATCTTTATGGATATTCAAATGCCCGAATTGGACGGGCTAGAAGCTTCAAAAAAGATCATTCAGATATATGGAAACAAAAGACCTTTGATCGTTGCATTGACTGCAGATGTAACTGAAGAGGGAAAAGAAAAATGTTTCGATGCAGGTATGGACTATTATATAAGTAAACCTTTTAAAATCGTGGAATTAATCAAAACGCTTGAAACTGCGGGCAATATCACTGTCAAATTTTAACTTAAGAATATTAAACCCTTAAAGGAAAAAGTGGAATGAAAATATTCGATTTTCATTCCACTTTAGGGTGTTGTGCTGGTAACAAAAATACGATAAATATAGTTTTTTGAATCTGATATTGATCACGAAATTTATCCGGACAACCTGACCGGTAAAAAATGAAAGTGCAAATACTTTTGCCCTACGGTGAGAATATTTACCTCTGGTTCGATAGCTACTCCGTTGATAAGATAACTCCTTTAATAAAATTTATGATCCCCTTTAATTCTAAAGCATTAGTTAATCAATCTTTTCATAAAATTGTAAAAAAAAGCAGTCTTCTCGGGAAGACTGCTTTATAATGTTTGCAACTGCATAAAGGCAGCAAAATTATTTGATGAGGACCATCTTCTTTATTTTAACAAAGCTCTCTGCATCCAGCCTGTAGAAATAAACGCCGCTGGCAAATGGCACTCCGTTCCATTCATATTTATAATAACCGGGTTCCAGCTTCTGGTTTACAATAGTAGCTATTTCTTTTCCAAGGATATCGTATACCTTCAGAGTTACTTTCACTTCTTTGGGTATTCCGAATTTAATAGTTGTAACCGGATTAAACGGGTTAGGGTAATTCTGAGACAAACTGAATTCAACAGGAATAATTGAATACTCAACCTCAATGGCATCCGAATAACTTGAAGAGCCGTCAAGATCGATTTGTTTCAGCCTGTAATATACTTTACCCTTACCGGTGGTAATACCTGCATCCTTAAATGTGTATTGATGGACTTCAGAGGTCGTTCCCTTTCCCTTTACATTACCTATTTTTTCAAAGCTTATATTATTGGAACTTCTCTCTACATCAAATCCAAGGTTATTGGTTTCGGTTGCTGTTTCCCACTTTAACTGTATTCCATTATCATCAACGTCGGCTTTGAAGGAAGCTAGTTCAACCGGGATTGGATTAAGTCCGAAGAAATCTATTATCTCAGCCATGAGCTCATCTTTGGTAGAAGGAGAGTTCCCATCGGCCAGTCCTCCGAACTCAAATGAAGCTCCTATTGTTTTATAGGTTCCGGCATCATGGGCTACAGCACATCCGTATGCAGGACTGACATTGTTAAATATCATTGCCCCAGGCGGGATATTTGTGATATGATCTATCCAGCTGTTGTCCCCTGAATAAGTGAAGCTCATTCCTTCTGTTAGGGTACCCGTTGCACCCTGTATAGTCCCAAGATCTCCGCTGCCGTCACTGGTACCATTAATATTGAACATAGGATGCACCGCAGTAGCATCGTCATAAAACCATGTATCACCGCCTTCCATATAGATCATTCCTCCAGCATTCAGGAAATCTGCAAGAAGCTGTCCTTCTGAGCTGCTTAATGCATGGTTTGAACTATAGATTCCAAGGCAGACGAATATCGACCTGTAAATGCTTAAGTCGGATGGGAAGGAAGTGGCATAATCATAGGAGATTGCATTATTATCAAGACAGGCAGTAATAGCAGGACTGGAATTGTGGTTGCCGTCAAGACAGAGCACAAGTACAGGAACCTGCCCGATTATTATTGAGAATGAACCCTGTGCGTTCAAACCGGGACTGGCTGTGATATTCAGATTAAATTCAGCATTATGACCTGCTGGTGTATTCTCATCTGCAGTAACACTGAAAGATTTAATTACGGTAGCTCCGGCAGCAATGTTTCCGTAAGCCTGTGTCGATGTATTTATAACAACATTCGGATCGGTAGATGTTAGTTCTCCGAAGACAGAAACAGCATCTGAAGACCCTTCATTATTTATTTCAACAGAAACATCCACGGTTTCTCCGGGGTCGAGTTTTCCGTTATTGTTGCCGCCGGGATCGGAAATAGTATAGGTGCCGAGAGTAAAGACCGGCGCGTGCGCTCTGAGTGAAAAGTTGCTTGTCCAGATATTAGCTCCGTCGGTTGCTTCAACCGAGAAAGGTATATTGTGCATATCAGGAATATCCGGATTAACATCCAGTGCGTAGCCATCGTTTATTATTATACTTCCGCCTGCCGGCACATTGCCATAAAAGTGAATTGAATCGGTAAGAGTAATAAACGGATCTGTCGTGTGTAAATTGACTGTAACATTATTTGCATCGGAAACACCTACATTGTATGCTCTAAGTGATAAGAGAGGTGATTCGGCATAATCGACTAGTCCATCATTATTTCCGGACACGTCATTGACGATACATGTATCTACTACTACATATGGACCTTCAGCGGGAACCACCTGTATCTGCGAAGTGTACCTGTAATAATTCTGTTTGGTTACTGTAAGTGTTACAGCATTTCCCGGAGTTAAAACAGGAATCTGAATTGAAACAGTTGAACCGGTTCCTTCGGCAACTCCTAAAATCTCTCCTCCCATAGTCAGGGCGATCAGGGAATTTGCATCTGCAGAAACCTCGAAAGTCGGTACCCCTGTTACAATGACAGGATCATGAATAACATTCAGGTTCTGCGGCATTTCTGTGTAGACTGTTGTAAATGCATCCCCGAAGAGATGGAACAGATAATAAACAGTATTCTTATCGCCTGGATTATACGGCCAGCTCGAAGCTTCAAGATAATATTTTCCGTAAACATTGGCGAAAGCAGGATAAATTAGATCGGGCCCGCTGGCGCCGTAGCCGGGATCAAAATCCGGCCACATATAATCCCACATCCCCCAGACGTAAGCATCGTTTACAAACGAATATGATACCTCACTCGCACCGATGGAAGCAAGTGCTCTGTGAGGATACCTCGTTAAAGCTTCGCAAAAACAATCTGAGCTGTAGTTAAATTTTCCGGTAAGACAGTTGACTGAAAAGAAGAACGTAAGATCATTATTTGTTAAACCGGATAAATTGCTTATCGTATATGAAGGTGAGGACCACCCGTCCTCGGCACCATGATCACGGTGCACAATGATTGAAGCGCCGCTGTTTACATCATTGTTTATTCTGGCTGCACTCCCTCCCCAGTCAGTTAAGTGTGAAGGGATCTGCGGAATATATCCCAATCCGTTCGGACCAAAATAATCAACCACCATTCCGGTGTTGGGATTGGTCGACCAGTAAGACGGTGGACCCGTAGTTCCGGCAAATTCCCTTTTAGGACTTTTCATCAGTTGATTTTCCCAGAAGCCGTAAACAACGTCAGCACAGAGAATAAACCATCTGTCAGACTGCCATCCTCCTGCAGAAATTGGATTCTGATAATAGGAAGGATTTACGGGGGGCTGACGTTCGTAATTCATAAATTTATGAATCAGTATCTCAAGATGTGTTTCATTTTCGGCAGAGAGTCTCGCAACGGCAAGGTCCGGGAGCTCATCTTCATCAACATCGGCATAAAGGTTATCTGAGATGCAATAACTATCCCATACGGGTGTAATTATTCCGTTGCCTGTCGCCCCCCCGGTTCCGTAATCACCGAGAAAGAGAACTGCAGCAGGGGGAATATCCCAGGTATTGTATGCATTATCGATATAGTTCTCGATCATTGCTGAATTGTTGCCCCCGATCTCAGTAAGTGTAACAATGCCAGTTCTGATACCTTGTAGAGTTCTCCAGTTTTTTATTGAATCGGCCCAGGCCAGATAGATCGGGTTATCAGGAGTAATTATAAGGTATTCATAATCTGAAGTTCTTGAATCAGACTCATGTTTGTAATTAACTGAAGGCAGCGATTCACTATTCAGGAAAGTGTTTTTAATTATAGGATCCCACCAGCGGTTCCTTAACCTGGTTTCACCAAATTGTCCATTGCCTCCTGAAAAAGAAATACTGATGTTCATATCCCTGTACACAATTAATTCTTTCGTCACGGGGTTATACATGAACGGTGTTATTCCAATAATGCGGGCATCAACACCGCGAATCTTCATCGGTGGGGAAAGAATTACAGGACTTTCAGGGTAAAAAGAATCCTGCAAATAAATAGTCCTGTTTTTTGTGTATTTCAGGGGACCCGTATCAGTGTCCAATGGTATGCGGGGAGCAGGAGAAACTTCAACATTAGAAAAATGCTCCGTTCTCGAGGCTGTTATATTATAGGTAACCTTTGCCCCCTGCGGAACAGCAATATATCTGCTGAGTCCAGGAAGATCCGGTGCTCCTTCATCATTTGGTAAAAACACCCCCTGCAGGATAATTTTTTTCATCATCGCACCATTGATGTCAATATCATCCATCTGAAATTCTTTTGTCGAATAATTGATCTCTACACCCATTGATGAGACAGATGCAAGGGTGATGCCTTTGTCATGCCAGCTGTCAGTGTAGGTTATAGTCTGTGAGCTTGCCCTGAAGGGAAGAACCAAAAATATAAAGAGGGGCAGCAGACTTAAAAATGAGCTTTTAAGTGAAGTAAAATGTTTTTCCACCTTTTTTTCTCCCGCTAATAGGATACGGCCTCAATAGGAACAGGCTTAAATCCCGATTAATATTATTATATCATCAGGGCGAAGGGTCACTGCGAAAAGAATGCTGTAATAAAAAGCAGCGGCTCAGATGTGCTCTGATTAATCTAATTAGTAGCTTTTTATTTAAGAACAGCTGAAAATCAGCTGTAATAAGATCGGCATTTAGGAGTTAAAAGTAAATAAGCGCAACTATTTTCACTATAAAATGTTAAAATTGCGGGCAAAAAAAGAATTCCGGGTGAGTTTTAAATTTTGACCTATTGAATTTTTCAACAATATCTGGTGCAACTATATTTAAACGAGTGAATAATCGATCTGCGGTAATCTCACTTTTACAACCACCTTTCTAACTTCGGCAGGCTTATTAATCATAATACCTGGCATATGGAGGTCGGATGGATAAAAAATCGCAAACATACCGGCAGTAAGTTTTAAATAATTCTTTTCACCGCAGTAAAGTATAAAATCATTTTCAGCATCATATTCGGTTGCCTGCTCCTGATCATTAAATGAAGAATAACCGATTAGCTCTGATCCTTCAGCCATAAAATGAATATCGATATACTTCCTGTGTGCTTCCAGGCGGCAGTCTTCCATTTCCCTGGTTTTATAATCCGATACCATCAAAAAAAGATCCTCGCCGGCAATTTCGTATCTACCCGGTTTAAGCTGCTGAAAATCGGTATCTTTAAGAAAACTTAAGGCCTGGACGATCATCGGATTCATATCCGAAAAGAGATGAATGTTTGTTATCCTGTCGAGTATCATAAACTCCCCCGGTAAAAATTATTATCTGACCGTTATATAGTGAAAAATTTGATCATTATCATTAATTATTAAAGAAACCCTCAGGAACAATTCTATATAATCCCCATTAAAGCCGGCGAACAAACAAGGACACTCTGATGTGGGAACTGACCTCTCCTGATCTTCCTGCCGGAAACAATTGAATATTACAATAGAATGAGATACGCATTTTAAGCGCATTCAAAGCGTATTCAAAGCGTATTCAGAGCGTATTCAGAGCGTATTCAGAATGAAGTTATGACGTAATTGCAAGGGTTTTTCCCAAGGTTGTTACAGGCCTGACTGGAGATTCCGATAGCGATAATAATCATTAAATATTAGCACGACAAGGAAAAGTGAGAAATCTTTCGTTTGCTATCTTCTCACTTTTATCTTCTTACCTTTATCTTTTATCTTTGCTATAGTTTATTGGAGTTTCTCTGATGATTTTGATAATTGGTTATTTTGCTGCTGCCTGTACAACCATTTCATTTGTACCACAGGCACTGAAAGTTCATAAAACAAAGAGTACAACTGACATTTCATTCGGTATGTTCCTCTTAATGACTCTGGGAGTCTTTTTCTGGTTGTTTTATGGAATGTTGATAAATTCACTTCCTATAATTGGAGCAAATGCCGTAACTCTAATACTTTCACTTTATATTTTATTAATGAAGATAAAGATCGACCATAGAAGGCAGGGTGAACAAGATCAAACAAGATAATGGACTTATTCTTAATTTATAAAAGATTTCGGGAATGGAAACCTGAAGTATATGGAATTGCTTATATTTTAGTATATAAACTGATTTTATAATGACACATAACCCCAACAATACGGATAATCATAATAAAGCATTCGGATTCGGTATTGCTTTAAATATCATTTATATAGTTATTGAGGTCGTATTCGGATTGCTTGTAAGCTCAATGGCATTAATTGCCGATGCGGGACATAA
Organism: Ignavibacteriaceae bacterium; assembly: GCA_035260565.1. Classification (GTDB taxonomy): domain Bacteria; phylum Bacteroidota; class Ignavibacteria; order Ignavibacteriales; family Ignavibacteriaceae; genus DATFVA01. The sequence continues at coordinate 6,889 of DATFVA010000418.1, forward strand.
TTTAAGCGATGTACTGGGATTGCTTCTCGCCTGGGGTGCTGCACTCCTGGCTAGGACGCTCCCGACAAAAAAAAGAACATATGGACTTAGAAAATCCACAATACTGGCTGCCTTATTTAATGCACTCATTTTATTAATAGCGGTTGGGGCGATCTCTATAGAAGCTATAAGAAGACTGATTAACCCGCAGCAGGTTCAGGGTTCAACAATGATGATTGTGGCCGGCGTAGGCGTACTAATAAACGCAGTGACAGCCTACCTTTTCGTAAAAGGAAAAGAGAAGGATATCAATATCAGGGGGGCGTACTTACATATGGCCGCAGATGCCGGTGTTTCTGCCGGAGTAGTTGTTGCGGGGCTATTGATAACGATTACGGGCTGGCTCTGGCTTGATCCTGTTATAAGTCTTGTAATTGTGCTGGTTATAACAATAGGAACCTGGGATTTATTGAGAGATTCTTTTCTTATGTCGGTTGATGCCGTACCCAAAGGCATAAGCCTTAAAGAAGTGGAAGGCCATCTTAAAAAAATTCCCGGGGTAGCGGAAATTCATGATCTTCATATCTGGGCTATGAGTACAACAGAAACTGCTCTTACTGTTCATCTCGTGATGCCTGATTCAAATCCCGGCGATTATTTCCTAAAAGAAATATGCGGCGATCTTCAGAAGAATTTTGGCATCGAACATTCTACCATACAGGTAGAGAAAGATGCCCAGAGCGCCAACTGCAGTGCGGATAATATATAAAAACTTAATTATAGCATCCTGAAATATTTTTATTGCCTCTATAAGTTATTGATTTCTGTTAAGGTAGGGAGTAACTCATACATCAATTATTGAATGGCTATTGAGTGACTATGAATGATGACAAATTCCCGCGGTATGCCTCTTACTTGTTCCTTTTATCTTGTCACTTGCCGCGCCTCAGCAGCAAGAATTTCTCTGTGAAAATCTGTATTTAATCTGTGAGAACCTGCCTGCCGGTAGGCAGGTCTGTGAGAACCCTCGTATAAGCGACGAAGTCGCTGCTTACTTATTCCTGGCTCAGATCTCTCAACTTGGAGCCGCAAGCAGTCCTTAGATTTCGCCAGTGTAGTTCTGCTCGCTCAGTTCAGAGACCTGAGCTACGTGCACGCTTCAATGCAGCCAGTCTTAATAACTCTCAGTGGTGTCTGGCCTGTCCCGACAACATCCGACGTTAGGAG
>DATFVA010000419.1:0-10384 GCA_035260565.1 Ignavibacteriaceae bacterium
TGGCCGTAGACTGCAATCTCCATTTCCTTATGAAGATTGTCACTGTTCCATTTATGAATCTCTCTCTGCATTTTTTTACCGAGGGATGTTAATCAAGGGAAATCCCCGTATAAATTTGTATAAATTCCGGCACTTTTCAAAGTAATAAATTCTTAAAGAGATCAATACCTGTCCAAAATATCTGAATCGCAATGAATTTTAACCTTCGACTCGATCCGAGAGTTTACGAATCAGGATATCCGTCATTAACCTGGAGGAGAAGCATGCCAGCCACGGCCACCGTCCTCCTTTTTAGACGGCAAGCTTAAGTAAAAAGCCCATTAAAATACCAGCGGCTACGGCACTACCTATAACGCCGGCGACGTTAGGAGCCATAGCATGCATCAGCAGATGATTAGTAGGATCCTCTTTTAGTCCCATCATCTGAGAAACGCGCGCACTATCAGGTACTGCAGAAACACCAGCAGACCCTATAAGCGGATTTATCTTATTTCCTTCTCTAAGAAATATATTCATCACTTTTGCAAAAATCACTCCTCCGGCAGTGGCAAAAGCAAATGACAGCGCACCAAGTATGAATATAAGAATTGAATGAGGCGTAAGGAATATAGTAGCCTGTGTAGAAGCGCCCACAGTTACTCCCAGCAGAATTGTAACTATATCTATTAATGCATTCTTTGCTGTATCTCCCAGACGCTTTGTAACGCCGCACTCCTTCAGCAGATTTCCAAAGAAAAGCATTCCTAACAATGGCAGGGCACCCGGTGAAATAAAAGTTGTGAGGAGCATACCAACGATAGGGAACAGTATCTTTTCTGTTCTTGAGACCGTACGTGACGGTTTCATTCTTATTAATCTTTCTCTTTGCGAGGTAAGCAGCTTCATTATCGGAGGCTGTATAACTGGAACAAGCGCCATGTAGGAATAGGCAGCGATTGCAATGGGACCAATCAGTTCAGGTGCCAGCTTAGAAGATAAGAATATTGCAGTGGGACCATCGGCACCGCCTATTATGCCGATAGCGGCTGCCTGTTGTTCCGAAAAGCCGAGCGATATTGCCCCTAGAAACGTTATGAAGATACCAAGCTGTGCAGCGGCGCCGAGCAGAAGCAGTTTAGGGTTTGAGAGTAGTGCAGAGAAATCCGTCATTGCCCCGATACCCAAAAATATCAACGGCGGATAAATTCCTTTGAGAACTCCATAATATAGATAATTGAGCACGCTGCCGTTTTCATATATTCCTATTTGTAATCCCACATTTTCAAGAAATGGAATATTCCCCATCAGAATCCCGAATCCTATCGGGATAAGAAGCAGAGGTTCGTATTCTTTTTTAATTGCAAGATATATGAACAGCAAGCCGACAATAATCATGATCACATGACCAATTGTCAGGTTTGCGAAACCGGTAAAGCTGAGAAAATGTTTCAGACCTTCCATGATTATTCCCCGATCTCAACAAGAAGATCGCCCTCAAGTACTGCGTCTCCGGCTTTTACTTTTACATCGATTATGGTTCCTTCACGGTCTGAGTTAATGTTATTTTCCATTTTCATAGCTTCCATTACAAGGAGCTTATCACTCATTTTCACCTTATCGCCCGGTTTTACCCTGACCTCGATGATTGTACCCGGAAGGGGAGCTTTTATAGCACCTGCTCCTTTGCGCTCGGACGGCCTGCTGGTTTTAGCAATATCGCCCCCTGCAGAAGGCTCTACTTTGTTTCTTACGAGTTTTGGGGTCTTAACTTTTTTTACTTCATGTTCTACATCTACTTTATATATTGTTCCATTAACATCAATTTCAGCCGTATTATCTTCAAAATTCAGAATCTCCACATCGTAACTATTTCCCTGTATTGTAAATTTAAATTTTTTCATTTCAATTCCGCCTTTTCCCGGGATATCCCCTCAGTCCGTATATTTTTGAACTCCAGGGGGAATAACTCCTTTGAACTTTTTTGATTGTTAATACCGTACTTTCAATATCGTGCACTTCTTCCAAATAAAGATACAGCGCCGCTGAGATCGCAGCATTTATTTCACCTGAAACAGAGATATCCTTATCGCCGCTGATATTGTATTCCCCTTTTTTCTGCAGTTTACTCCTTACACGGAATTGAAGAAAACGGGAAAGATTAATAAACATCATATAAAGAAGGAGCAGGGCAAGAAAAACAACAAGATAGCCCACAACTGATATGAATATTCCCTGTGAGTTTAAAATATTGGAAGGTGTGAACTCAATTTTATTAAATAATTGATCAGTGTTTATAGAATTCTTCAATGAATCTGCCGCACTTTTTAAAGTATCAGCATTTACCTGGTAATACATTTCTCACCTCCGCTATAAAGGAATATTAGAATGCTTCTTCGGCGGATTCACATCTTTTTTAGTCGAGAGCATCTGAAGCGCTCTTATAACCCTGAAACGTGTATTTCGCGGCTCAATTACATCATCGATATAACCATACTTTGCAGCCACATAAGGAGTTGCGAATTTTTTCCTGTATTCCTCTTCTTTTTCTTTAAGGAATTTTATCCTCTCCTCTGTATTTTCAATCATCTGCAGATGTTTATAGTGAAGGACTTCGATAGCACCTTTTGGTCCCATCACCGCTATTTCGGCCCCAGGCCAGGCATAATTTATATCCCCTCTCAGATGTTTAGAGCTCATAACATCGTAAGCTCCGCCGTAAGCTTTTCGGAGAATAACAGTTACTTTAGGCACGGTTGCTTCTCCATATGCAAACAAAAGTTTGGCTCCATGAATTATTATACCTCCATATTCCTGAGCGGTACCCGGTAAGAAGCCAGGCACATCGACAAGAGTTACAATCGGAAAGTTGAAAGAATCGCAGAACCTTACAAAACGGGCCGCCTTTCTTGAAGCATTTATGTCGAGCACACCTGCCAGGTAATCAGGCTGGTTAGCTACAATACCCACAGGCTGTCCATTAAAACGTGCGAAACCTGTTACAATGTTAGGTGCAAAGACCCGCTGGGTTTCAAGAAATTCACCCTCATCAACTATTAAATATATTATATCCTTAACATTATACGGTTTGTTAGGATTCTCAGGAATTATTTCATTCAGAGAATCCTCGAGTCTATCTATCGGATCATTACAGACAGAAACAGGCGGCTCTTCCAGGTTATTCTGAGGCATAAAACTGATCAGTTTCCTTATAAGCTGGATCCCCTCTTCTTCAGTCTCCGCAATAAAATGTGTTACACCAGATTTTGTAGAGTGGATAGATGATCCTCCCAGTTCTTCATCCGAAACATCTTCTCCTGTAACAGTCTTTACAACTTTAGGACCTGTTACAAACATATAGCTTGTAGCTTTGGTCATGATGATAAAGTCTGTTAAGGCAGGAGAATATACCGCCCCTCCAGCACAGGGGCCGAATACGGCAGAGATCTGCGGGACCACTCCTGAAGCCAGGATATTTTTTTCAAAAATATCGGCATAACCGCCGAGACTTTTTACACCTTCCTGGATTCTTGCACCTCCGCTGTCGTTGATTCCGATAACAGGAGCCCCCATTTTCATTGCTTTATCCATGACTTTACATATTTTTTGTGCATACATCTCCGAAAGAGAACCGCCGAACACTGTAAAGTCCTGTGAGAACACATAAACAAGGCGTCCGTCAATTGTACCATAGCCTGTTACAACACCATCCGAGAGGTAAGCTTCCTTATCCAATCCGAAATCTATGCTTCTATGAGAAACGAACATATCGAATTCTTCAAAACTTCCCTCATCAAGAAGGAAATCGAGTCTTTCACGTGCTGTATATTTCCCTTTTTTATGCTGAGCTTCTATTCTTTTTTCACCGCCCCCAAGTCTTGCCTGGTTGCGGAGATCCATCAGCTCCTTAACTTTATCACGGGTTGCCATAAATTTTCCGTTATTTTATTTGAATGGGATCCTGAAAAAATCTGAGATCTTATTCAGGTTTTTCACATAATTCGGTAAGAACCCCGTAAGTTGACCTGGGATGGAGAAATGCGATGTCCAATCCTTCAGCTCCCCTGCGAGGACTCACGTCTATTAATTTTATTTCCTTTTCTTTAAGTTCATTAAGGGCCGAAGGAAGATTATTCACTGCAAATGCCAGGTGATGAATTCCTTCCCCTCTTTTCTCTATAAATTTTCCTATTGGTCCTTCCGGATCTGTAGATTCCAGAAGTTCGATTTTTGTTTGTCCGATGCGAAAAAATGCAGTTTTAACTTTCTGATCTTTTACTTCTTCCACCGCATAACATTTTAACCCGAGAACATTCTCATAATATTTAATTGATTCATCAAGGTTCTTTACGGCTATTCCGATATGTTCTATATGGGTTAAATCCATTTTAAATCCTTTTATTATATAACAACATGCTCCCTATACTCGCCGAACACAGTACGCAGAGTATTGCAGATCTCACCGACGCTTGTGTAAGTTCTTACTGCCTCGATTATGAAAGGCATAAGATTATCGCTGCCCTCTGCGGCCATTTTTAATTTTGCCAGTGACTCCTGAACAGCAGCATCATTTCTCTGTTTCCTTATTTGATTAAGGAATTTAAGCTGGTTTTCCTGAACTCTCATATCAATCTTAAGCAATTCAGGTTCTTCATCCCCGTCAACTTTGAATTTATTAACGCCAACGACTATCCTTTTTCCGCTCTCGAGCTGTTTTTCAAATTCATAAGCTGCCTTCTGTATTTCCATCTGAATGAATCCGTCTTCAATTGCCTTTATCATTCCACCCATAGAATCAATTTTATTTATATAATCCTCAGCTTCTTTTTCAATCTGATCTGTCATTGATTCGATATAATAGGAACCGGCCAAAGGATCTGCAGTATTTGTTATCCCGCTTTCACAGGCAACAATCTGCTGAGTACGTAAAGCAGTTCTGACAGAATTTTCAGTAGGTAATGCCAGTGCTTCATCTTTCGAATTTGTATGAAGGCTCTGCGTTCCCCCGAGAATTGCTGCAAGGGTCTGGATAGTCACACGAACAATATTATTATCCACCTGCTGTGCAGTTAATGTTGAACCGGCCGTCTGAGTATGGAAACGAAGCATCATAGACTTTGTTTTTTTCGCCTTGAAGCGGTCTTTCACTATTCGTGCCCAGAGCCGTCTTGCTGCTCTGAACTTGGCAACTTCCTCAAGCAGATCATTGTGTGAATTGAAAAAGAAAGAAAGCTGTCCTGCAAAGTTATCGATATCAAGCCCTGCTTTAAGAGCCGCCTCAACATATGCAATACCGTTGGCAAGTGTAAAACCAACTTCCTGGGCCGCAGTTGATCCTGCCTCCCGTATATGGTAGCCTGAAATTGAGATGGTATTCCATTTCGGAACTTCCTTCGCGCAGTATTCGAAAATATTTGTAATAATTCTCATAGAGGATTTAGGAGGAAAGATATATGTCCCTCTTGCAATATATTCCTTTAAAAGATCATTCTGGATTGTCCCACTGATTTTATCTTTCGAAACACCCTGTTTTTCTGCAACCACTATATACATAGCAAGCAGGACTGAAGCAGAAGCATTTATAGTCATCGAAGTTGAGATCTTATCAAGGGGAATTTTATCAAAGAGAATCTCCATATCAGCCAGGGTATCTACTGCTACTCCGACTTTTCCTACCTCACCATAAGACAATGGATCATCACTATCATAACCTATCTGTGTAGGCAGATCGAAAGCAACAGAAAGGCCGCTTGTTCCCTGTTCAAGTAAGTACCTGTAGCGCTGATTTGATTCTTTCGCCGTCCCGAACCCGGCATACTGCCGCATTGTCCATAATCTTCCTCTATACATCGAAGGCTGAATTCCCCGGGTAAAGGGATACTGTCCGGGAAACCCTATTTTCTCTATATACTTTTCTTCTTCGGAAACAGCAGGAATATATAAAGGCTTAACGGATGTAAATGAAATTGTAGTAAATTCTTCTTCTCTTTCAGGAAATTTAGATATGCTTTTCTGATAAGTTTTTTCGTCCCACTCTTTATATGCCTGCTGAACTTTGTTCTTCAATTCATCAATTGAGGCCACATTTCCTCCAAACTTTTAATGGTCTATGCAGGAAAATAAATTAACTGCACGTACAAAAATAAGTGAATAATTCCACTAAGAAAATTTTTAAGCGCTTAAACGACTGATTATCGTTGAATTTAGCCAAAATTATGTCCTCTTAAGTATCCCGGTGCAAATTTTTTCAACAGCTCAATCCTTTCAAATGTGATTGTTTCTATATTTGGATTGTATTCCAATACACTGAACAAAAGCAAAATGAGACGCAGGAAAGGATGTATTTTGTGACGCAAAAGCGAATAACTATTTTCATCAGCAGCACCTACTTAATTGGTCTCATTGGTTATATCATACCTGCAATCAAGCCCTTGATGCTTACACTAACACCATATGTACTTTTTGTCGCTGGTGTTATAGTACTTTATTTCGCACTAAAAAAAGACGAACTGAAATTACTGCTATGGTGTTTACTTGTATATCTTCTGATATTTACACTTGAAGGCGCTACAAAAAGCGGTATTATCTTCGGCAGTTACAATTATACCCCTGGACCAAAATTATTCGGAGTACCGCTTATAACGGGTTTCAATGGGATGATTGTGATTCTTGGTGCTGTTACAATAGCCGGACAGATAGACCGGAATATTTTTCTAACAGCATTGTTGACAGGGACACTTGCTGTATTATTTGATATTATGCTGGAGCCTGCGGCTTTAAAACTTGGTTATTGGAAATGGAACTACGGCCTGATCCCTCTTGCAAATTATTATGCCTGGTTCGGAATCTCTTTACTGGCAGCATTTCTTTACGACATTTTTAAAATTAAAACAAACGAGAAACTGAGTGAGACTTATTTCATGGTTCAGTTAATATTTCTCATCCTATTGTATTTTTTTATCTGATCTTCTGTGTATATGAATGAGCCGCATAATTCTGAGAGTTTGAAGGGAATAATTCAGGCGGAAGTTATACTGTTATTTTGAGGGAAATAATTGTAAGCATCGTATACCGGAGAACTTCTCATACAGTTTAAGAATTAATTGAGCGAGTGGAGAGGCTGATTTTCAATTTCTTCCAGAGATTTCAAGAGCTCAGACTTGGAAAATGGTTTAATGAGGAATTTGTGTGCTCCGGCATGATAAAATTCGGAAATCCTTGACTCGACCGATTCACTTGATAAAATAATTATCGGGCGCTTATAAGGATCATTTTTTTTGAGATCTTTACATATAAGAAGACTTTGCGTCCATAAATTAGGACTAACATCGAACATTATCACTCCATAATGACCGTCTAAAACAATATCGATCTTGAATTCCCTGAGTGAAAAAACTTTAATGTTGTGGGAATTTTTAAGAAATGCTTTTATCAGCTCGAAAGATTCCCCGTTATTATCAATCATGAGGATTTCTTTTCTGCTGCCGTTGCTTTTAATCTTCTCTTCGGTGCTGCTGATATTCTGGGATAAAGGGAGAGTAAATGTAAATGTTGTTCCGACACCCTTGATGCTATCCACAAGCAACGAACCGCCAAGTTTTTCAATATATTTCTTTGCAAGTGCGAGTCCAAGTCCGTTCCCTTCAAAATTCCGCCCTATATTGAGATCCTCCTGGCTGAATGGTTTAAATAAATGATCCATATATTCAGTGGAAATCCCAATGCCGGAATCCTTAATTCTGCAGATTGCCAGTTCTCTTTCTTCAAGAATATCTGCTTCAATTTCTATAAATCCTTTTTTTGTAAACTTCTCTGCGTTACTCAGAAGGTTGCTTATAATATTTTCAGTACTCTGAACATCGACATCCACAAATATTTTTTCTTTAAGAAAGTTCGTCTTTACATCAATATCTTTTTTCGAAGTACTTCCTTTTACAAGGTTAATACTAGACCGCAATATTCCAATCAGGTCTACTGTCTGAACATTTAACTTATAATTACCGGCCTCCAGCTGTGCAAAATCGAGCATCTGGGTAATACTTTTGAACAGACGTTCACTGCCGCTGTACAGGTTATCCAGGTAAATCCTGTCTTCAGGTCCAAGTTTATCTTTAAGATTTTCTTTAATAATCGAGGAATAGCCAAGGATGATATTCAGCGGGGTCCTTAACTCATGAGAAAGCACATTAAGAAAAGTACTTTTTAATCTTTCTGCCTCCCTGTTTCCCAGCCTGGCTTTTTTTATCTCTTCTTCTGTCAATATCATTTCTGTCTGATCTACATGAAACAGAACGACATAATCAGTATTATCAAAGGAAAGATAAAAAAGACTGGTTCTGAAAAATGGAATCGTAATTTCTTTACTTCTAAGAAGTGAATCAGCGTAATTATCCACTGTTGAGTAATTCTTTTCACTGAATACCCTCTGGATAGCTTCCTGCATTCCTTTTTTTCTTAATTCAATGTCCTTATATATGCTATATTCTTTTAGTTCGCCCAGATTATATCCCCACTGTTTTGAAAAAGCGGGGTTCACATAGACAATATTCCCTTTCTCATTAATAATCTGAACAGGAAATAACAAGGGATCATAAAATGTAGAGAAATATTTTAGTGTCTTATCTTTCATAAATTACTAATTAACCGGCAGAGAAAATACAACTGTAGCTCCGGAGTCATTTTTTAAAACTTCAATGTTTCCATTATGTTGGTCAACAATACTTTTACAGAGGAAAAGACCATAACCGCTCCCCCTTGTAGTCGGCAGTTCAAACATATTGCCAAGTTTTTCTTCAGCGAAACCCGGTCCATTATCCTTAATTTCAACACTAACATTACTTCCCGATGCAAAAGTTCTGACACGAATTGTGGCATCACCCCGTGCTTCAGTTGAATTAGTAAACAAATGAACAAGGAGATGCTGGATCTGTCCTGAATCGTAATTACACACAGGGATCGTATTGAATTCTGTCTCGAAAGTTATTTTACTAAATTTCTTCATTGGTGATAAATACTTAATAACGGATTGAACTGTTTTATTTATCTCGCCATGATCTTTATTCAGATTAACTATAGATGTTTCCAGCAATACCTGTGCATATTTCTGAATGTTTCGGATACTGTCTATAGTTACCTTTAGTTTTAATTTTAATCTGTCAAAAAGAATTGTGTCGATATCATTGGTTTTTGTTTCAAACTCTTTATGGGATTTTTCAACCACCCTCATAAGACTCTCAGTCTCGAGGAGGGCCAGGTGGACGAGTCCCTGAAGCGACTGACCAATCTCAGAATCAATACTTGATTTCAAAGCTTTTCTCTCAGCAATAATAAGCTGGGTGTTAGCCTCCTGCAGGGCGTTATACGCATTGATCTGGCCATGGTAAAGCTGAGCATTTCTGATAGCGGTAGCTGCCTGACCGGCTAATATTTCGAATGTATCGGTAATTTCCCTGACACGGATTTTATGCAGAAATTTACTGTCGACGTATATGACGCCTATTTTTTTCCCCTCAGTTATCAGGGGAGAGCATAAAATTGTCTGAAGTTCCAGTTTCAGAATACTTTTGCTGGGATCATAATTATTGTCGCTTTGTGCACCTTCAATAAATTTTGACTGACCCGTTTCAAAAACGTCTTCAACTACAGTTGTGCTTACCTCGAAGAGTGATTCAGGAAGGGTGTTGTCCCCTGAATCAAGTCCGAGTTTATATTCCAGTTCACCCGAATTATTCTTAAGAACAATGAATCCTCTTTCCGAGTTAGTCAGTTTTATTGCATTCTTTAATACGAGCTCAAGGACATCCTCAAGTATTAATGAGCTGTTAATACTTTTAACAATATCAAGGATCACTTCCAGATTTTTTATTTTTTCTATAGGTTCATCCTGGGCAGCAATACCGCTGGTCATCTCATCTAAATTTTTCCTGAACTCGTTAAATTTCATATTTTATTACAGTCTATAAATAAGGTTTTACGATCAACTCTAAAATAGAATAATAACTTAAAACTTAAATACCAATTAAAAATACAGGATGCTTAATTATAGAAAATTAAGCATCAAATTAAATTTAATCCAAAATGTTAGATTATTTTCCCCATATATACCTTGAAAAATGATTTATAACTGCATCCTTAACTTCCAGAATACCCCTATCAACGTCCACAGTTAAATGTGAATATTGAACAGGGTATGTATTTCCATCAGGATCCAAATATAGAAACTGAATATCGCCAGGATTAATACCCGACAGGTCCAGACCGGTAAATTTCAGATCGAAAAGAAGATCCTTATCGAAGGTCATTCCGGGATAAAAATCTATTGAACCGTCTTCCCCATTTATCTGGTACTCGAGCGTTTCTGTTCCGGAAAAAGCATTTTTAGGAACTTTTAATTTGGCTTTTATACTGA
>DATFVA010000420.1:0-3135 GCA_035260565.1 Ignavibacteriaceae bacterium
CGGGATTGTAGGAAGTCCAGTTCTCATCATCAAATTTCATCAGGCTATAAGAATCCACAACCCATTTATTCCCATCTTCGTCAATTGCAATCCCGTCAAGATAATTAGTGGTGATGCCTGAATTTGAAGTTCTGTAATTAACGAATACCAATGTATCTTCCAAAGCACCATATATTCTTGCTGTACGGTCTGTTTTAACCGTAGTAATATAACGCCCGTCCCAGTAGTTGGTTTTCTTCAGTACTACATTGTAAGTGTCAGGCAGTACATTACTAAACTCAAAAGGTGTTACTCTGCCCGTAACGCTGTCATTAACAATTATGTCGGCGCCCTGGGGATAAGAGTCGACATTAAGGTATCCCTTCATTGTGGGATTTGTTGTATAATTGAAAAATACCGAGGTTAAAGAATCCTTTTTAATATTTACAATTTCGGAGGAATCCTTAAATAAATTTAATTTTGTTACAAGCTTATAAGCACCGCCGTCAAGATAAGGAACAGTATCTGGTGTAAAATAGCCTGTATTTTTATTATTCAGATATATCTTTGCGCCAGCCGGGTTGGAAGCAACGAATAGCTTCCCGGAATTCTGAGGTACGGCCTCCGGCGGACTTGTCGAAATTTCCTTATTACATGAATTAAAAAGGATTGTAAAGAAAAATGCTGCAATGTAAAATATTTTAAATTTCATTTGTAATCAGGGATTTGCCGGTATATAACCAAAAGAACTTATATATTCCGGAGCAATCAGAGTGCCTTTCTTTTGTTTTAAGTACGATCCGAAAATACCTAGTCCGCCCTCAATATTTGTATAATCGTTTTCATCCAGCCTGATGGTAAAATCATCCAGGAATCCGTTTGTACTGGAATAATATTTTGAAAGATTCTCATCAAATACCAGGAGTTCGAGAATTCCCCCATATATTTTGTACCGCGATTTATCGGGATCACCAGCGGATATTTGTCTGAAAACCGAATCAAGTGAACTGTTTTGGAAGCTTACAGTTGTATTTTTAGTTGGCTGGTAGTAAACAGGCTTATTATTCTCATATTTTTGAGCAACGAGCACCTGGTGTCTTTCTTCCACCCCGTCAACGAGTTTTGAATATATGAGTACAAATCTTGGCAGATACCATCCCAGGGATGATCCCTGGTACCAGCTGAATGAAAAATAATCCTTGGATAGTGAAGGAATTCTGAAAGCATTTGTATCACTTGTATCAATATTGGTATAGTTCCATTCAACCTCTTCAGGCAGTGAAGTAGCGGCTCTGAGCGTTTTACCGTCAGGTAAAACAGCCTCTATCTCCATTGCATTATTATTATCCGGAACGAAATTATCAAGGTAAAAGAAATGCAGAGGACCTTTGTACCTGGATGTATCGGTTCTTACTACACTGCTGTCTTTCATAAAATAGACATTATCGCCTGACCAAATTCGAATATATGCACTTTTTAAGAAAGGATCTTCGGTGTTTTCATAAGGGTCGTACCCGTTTACATTATAGCTCTTGGAGATTGTGGCTATCTGGATCGAGGTGTCTGTCCTGATGACACAGGATAGAATGTACTTTTGCTGAAGGTTTCCTTTGGGACTGAAGTTCTCCTCACACGAGTAATTAACAAATACTAAAATTGATACAAACAGCAGAAGAATCAACTTTTTCATATTTCAATCCTGATTGAAGCAGTCGGTAATACAGGGAGCATATTCACCCGTTTACCTGTGTCTCTTTCGAAATAAAATATATTTTTACGATCATAAACATTCAATACATTTCCGCTAATTTCAATCTTAGTAAAACCAAGAGTAAATTTCTTGGTTATCCCCATATCAAGCCTATGATATGTAGGTAGTCTGCCCAGGTTCGGATCGCCAAGCAATGTGTAAGGATTATATTCACCATAAAACCCGCCGAACCCATAAAGATCATTCAGATACAGTTTATCATAATACCCTACGATTTCGGTAAAAGGTAATCCGGAATTAAAGAACCAACTGAAACTGGCTTCCCACCCTGCTCCTAAGTCGAGAATTATATTGGAATTAACTGCATTCCTTGAGTCGTACCTGGGGTAAGAGATCCAGCCGTTAATATTTCTGTATGCCCAGCTTAGTGAATATGAGGCTGAGAACTCAATAAAATCCTGTGAATACTTGAGAAGGAATTCAGCACCATAGGATTCTCCACTTGCCTGTACAAGATCCGGATCCTGGTCGTCGGCTTTATCAGGATTAATTTCCGCTGTCTGTTTTAAATCTTTGTAATAGACCTCAGTATTGAAAGAAAATCCGTTCGGCAGTCTTAATTCAAGCCCTGTGACATAATGTATGGCTTCGGGAACCTTGAGATAACCCGGAACGATCGACCATGGTTCAAATAATGAAATTACCTCATTTTCGTTCGTAAGTGTAATCAGCTCCTGAGTATATATGCCCCAGGCTCCTTTGAATATCAGCCAGGGGAATATTGCATACGTTAAATTTACTCTGGGTTCGAGAAAAGGTGCATGCTGCTGGGTTAAGGATAAAAGGTTAATTCTCGTTCCTATATCAGCTCCGAAACTCTCAAACCTTAAAAATCTATATTTACCGTATAAACTGAAATGGAGCGCCTGGTCAGCGAGAGCTGATTTATTTCCCTGCAGGTTCTCAAAAGTATAAGATGTTTTTACCGATTTTAATTTATAACCAACCTTTATTTCATCCCTGCTTTCATAAATATTCGTGAAATCAGCTTTGAGGGTTACATCAGTTATTGAATTCTGCCTCTCTTTTGCATCGCTGAGGTTTGGATCAATTGCTCCCTCGAATGAGCTCACCGAAAAATTAACTTCAGAATAAATCGGTACATCCTCCCAGGCCTGGAACCAGTATAGACCGTAAAGATTATTCGTCCAGCTGTAGTCTGCCTTGGCGGGGTCATCGCTCTTCAAACCGTCATGACTGTTGAATCCCTGTAATGAAAATTTTGTCAGACTTTTAGTGTCGGATGTAGCATAATTAATTTTTCCCGATAGGTCATGAAAACTAAAAGGAGCATCTTTATAATTAATGAATTTCTTTAATACCTGGTCGAACAAACTTTTCCTGCCGGTAATTAAGAATGAACCTCCGGGAATAGGACCTTCAAT
>DATFVA010000421.1:0-3750 GCA_035260565.1 Ignavibacteriaceae bacterium
GCCAGTTCGTCAGATGGTGATAGCGAAACCACATTATTTTCAATATAGACATCAACTGGATTCCCGCTGGATCCAATGATATAGATACCTTCGATAGTCGGACCTGAAGCGCTTGACATCAAATTGGAAATATAATTTCCTTTGATTAACAGTCCGTATTGTCGTCCAATATAAATCCCATATATAGTTGTTTTAGCTGAAGGTAAAGTATGGTATATATTATTTCCAATGATGCTGTTATTGGTTGAAGGGGCACCCTGGAGGGTAATCCCTCTGTCTGTGAAATTAAAGATTTCACAATCCTTAATGGTGTTGCCTGTACTTAAATTTGAAGAGAAGAAATACACACCGACAGCATGCTTTACAGTAGAAGTATCATTGTCTCTTATGGTACAGTTTTCAACCATATTATTATCACCTGAAGCACTGGCTCCAAACAAAAATGTTCCGGATCCCGTGCTGGTATTCTTACTGCTGAAGTTTGTATTCATCACAACGTTGTTATCTGATGCTCCGTAGAAATGGAACGCCGGAGAACTATTCAAGGCTTCAATTGTGAGGTCTTTGGTAGTCCCGCCTGCTGTGTTTGATCCATCGATTGTAACATAATCAGCCCCACCTAGCTGGAAAGTTGAGGTTGACTGATCAATTGCTCCGGGGATCAAAGTTACAACACCGGGCGCCGGTTTAAATGTTACTGTATTGGTTGAATTGACACCTGTAATATCCTCAATAGCAATAGGATAAGTCTCATTGGGGTAATTAGTATCTACTAATAAGAAAGTAACAGGACCATCAACCCCTCTGAGGTTCAGATCGTTCACTGCTTCTGTAATTGTTGGATAATTGCCGGTGAAGTCCATGGATTTATAGAAATCACTATTGAATGGTTTACCATTTTCCATAAGGACTTTAGTTACACGTGTTACTTCTGCAATACTGTTGGTTTTTGCAGTTTTGATTTCTCTATTATTCCTATCCTGTGTAGGATTCAGATCCAGGTATGAATCCGGCTTTGATAAATCTACTTTTTCTTTATGGGTACGGGTTTCAAAATAGACATCCTTGCCGGTAGCTTGTTGGAAAGCGCTTAATCCGATTGTGTAAACACCTCCGGCAAGAGGCAAATAGACTGCTTCCTCATATGCTCCTATTGTAGGTGTTGCTGCATCCCTGGTTACACCAAGAATATCAGTGGTAATACCGGTGATGGGTGTTCCTGCATTCAGCAGAGGTGAATTTTCTGCGGGACGCATATCTGTATTACCCATAAACAATGGATCAGCCGATATCGAATTTACATCCTGTCCTATAGCTGTCTGCCACTGGGTCAAAGTTGTATCCTCAGTATTAAAGAACCCTATAAATGAAGGGTTTGCAGAATTTACATAATAATCATTGTTATTGATCTCAGTGAATGGATTTACAACTGCTTTAATATAAATTCCGTATGCTTTGTATGCCCCTGTTCCTGTCATTTCATTCTTTATAACATTATCCTTGAAATTAATTCCGGAGCAGTTCAAATCCACGATAATTCCGGCTGAACCGGTAGGTGCTGAATAAGTTGGTCCTGCACCAAACAAATTTATAGAATTGTAATAGATATTCACCCCGGTTGAAAGGTTCGTAACCACAATGCCGAAAGGATTATAAACCCAGGAAGTAGTGCCAATGTTGTCGCCTGTGCCGACAATACGGTAAATAACATTGTTAGAAATAATATCGTTCGCAGCTCCGCCGGTCGATACAGTAATACCATATGCACCATATCCGCCGGTGTTCGTATTGATGATATCGTGAACAATATTGGCAGTGACGGTACCATTAACTGCACCGCCTCCAGAGGTAGAATTATAACCGAGGAGGATACCATAGTTCGGACCCGAGGTGCTGGTTATTATTCCGAATACGATATTGTTGGAAATTGTAAAGCCGTTGGTACCGATCAAAACGACTCCGTACCTGCCGAGCTGATCTGCGGTAACATCCGATCCCAGATAATTATCTGAAATGATAATGTTAGCAGATGCTGCCTGCGCCTGGATAGCAAGGTTAGCTTTGTATACAAGGTTATTTGCCGCGGTGCCGTTTGTGATATTGTTAAAAATAAATCCATAGGGGGCTGTCGATGTATTGGCATAGCCTATGGTATTTTTAATAGTTATATCTGAAGCTGATGAGAAGAAAGTAACTCCTCCGGCTCCCGTATTCTTAAGCGTGAGATCCCGGGAAGTACCGCCTGCGGCATTTGATCCATCAATAGTAATATAACTATTGTAGGTAATGAACACAGGATTGGCGCTGGTAACAGCGATTGCTGAAGTAACGCCTGTATTAGGTTTGAATGTCACGGTATTTGTAGAAGTCGGGAGATTAGTGCTTGAAATGTTAATTATAATAGGATCTGATTCATTGTATTCAGCATCATTCAGAAGGAACCTAACAGGACCGCTTACACCACGCAGGTTCAAATCTGAAGCCGCCGCGAGTACTGTGGGATATACACCCCTGGTTCCATCCAGGCCTGCTATCCTGCTTTCCTCAGGCGTAAAGTATACATACATTGGCCCATTATAAATCTGGTTTCCATCCATCAGAGCATTATATTCTTCGGTAACTTCCATCTTTACAGTTTTTGTTCCTGCCTTTCCCCAGATAGACATTTCGTCTGCCTGACGTTCTTCACCTTTTTTAACAGTCAGTTTATTTTCGGAAGACTGAATAGGAACTTCCTTAACAACCTTTCTCGTCATCTTTTGAATTGTCAGGTTTTTCCCGATAACGCGGTTGAAAAGGGTGAGCCCTACAGTATAATCACCTGACAAAGGCTGATCCACAATAATATAACTGCTTGGATTCGTCGGAGGCACTGAAGCTGCCGGCGGATTGGAAGTAAAACCGCCTGCACCATTTGACGGATAAGCTCCGACATTAGGTGTGCCGGCAAGATCCTGGGCAACTACATAGTAATAAACTACATCATTAGTAAGAACACCATCGCCGAAAGTAAATGTATATTGATTTCCGCTTACATATACTCCCTGCACTCCAGTGTAAGTCCCGTTATTAATTTTCCAGTACAGCACCGGCAGACCTATTCCTGCTGTTGGTACTCCGGTTAAATCCGAAATATCTGAAGTTAAGGTCCTTGCTGTAAAGGATGTTGTGTTTAACAGGGGAGTATAAGAAATTACAGGAGGAGTGAGATCAATAGGAAGACCGTTGAACTCATCAGCCCCGATGTCAGGAGTAGAACCATTTCTTATCTCGCCGTCAAAATCTTTTGTAATATTTGCAAGAGCAATGCCGCCTGATTCCAGCTGAGTTGAAGTTCCATCCGGAATATGGAGATCTGTTGATGATGTGAAAGGAGGCAATTCAGCAAAACTTGCATTGTCTCCTCCGCTTGCGGTTCTCCAATCAGTTATTGACGCATAATCTGTACTGACGATCCTCCCGGTAAACCTTGTTGTACCGGTAGTACCCGCATAAAGATCATTATTATCAGAAGTCATTGTGGTCTGGGCAGCAGTACCGCTTTTAAGAATTACCCAGGCAAGTCCTGTGGAATACAAACTCTGATTGCTCAGGATATTATTCTTAAGAAATAATTTATGTCCGGTGGTTGTTGAAGTAAAAGCTATAGCCGCAGAATTCCTTACGCCATCGCCTGTTCCGGTTAAACTTACGCTATTGTATGCAATGGTATCCGGAGAAGTATTAGGGCTGGCAGCAGAGAACCAGATC
>DATFVA010000422.1:0-3624 GCA_035260565.1 Ignavibacteriaceae bacterium
CAGATCTGCACCGGGCACGAGAGCTGCATCATTCCGGATGGTCAGCTGACCGATATTATAATCCACGATATAATCAGTCCCGGGTGTCAATTCTCTTCCATTTAAGAGAACTCTCACCGAATTCTCTACTATATTAAATCCCAGCTGATAAACCGATGAAGCTTCTCCCGAATATTTTCCCGTAATAAGCCACTTATCTTTGACCTTATTCTGTTGGGCAAAGGTCTTTGTTGTGTCATACACCTGGTTGTATTTAAGTGAATCGGGTATTCCTGCGGGAAGATTGGCACCGAAAGGTTTAAGAGTTGGAAATATTATTTCGCCTGTTTCAGGGAAAATCGTAAGGTTGGAACGGAAATCAAATTTATTATCCGGGTTTGCATTCTTGCTTGCATCCAGCAAGTCAAGTCCGAATGCCGTAAGGAGCCTCACTGTTCCCGAAGGTGTTGCAAGGTCGGTAACCGGTTCCTGTCCCTCTTTTTCGAATTCTATATTAAATTCAAATCCTTCCTCTTTGATATTCCTTCCGCCGAGGGGATAAATATTCTTCAATTGGAGCATCCAGGCTTCTTTGTACTGCGGCTGAAGGTTCTTTGGCTTCACAAGTTTTAAAACAATGTTGGTGGAGGTATCAGCAACATTTATACTACTGAGAAATTCTCCGTATACTCCACCGCTCTGCACCTGGTAGGCAACGCCGATTATATCTTCATCCTGCAGATTAGTTTTAAATGTGATGTAACCGGTTTCAGGATGAAGAACATAATCTACATCTTCCTGCAGCAGCTCAAACCATCCAGTCTCCAGCCTACCGGGTATTCCGGTTGTGTCACGGCTGTATTCAGTTCCATATTTCCCGTCAGAACCTGCAAACGGTAGATCGATATAGGCATTCCCTCTTCTCTGCTTCGTCCTGTCGAAGGTAACTACGTTTACTGATTTCCAGACTTCAACATTAACAATACGGTATTCCTGGTGTACAATGGGAGTTGCCTGACCGTAATATTGGTTGAAAAAATTATATCCGGGAGCCTCACTCGCATATGTAGTATCGAGGAAATAGTGATTTGTAGAATAATCATAAGCCCTCAGGTTGAATTCCTGCGAGGTCGTTCCGCTGTTGACGGAAACTTCTTCAGTTTCACCTTTCTTCTGACTGGCCAACGTTGTCAGGGAAAGAGGACCTAATTTCAAATTAGCCTTCAGACCGAATAGCGCCTCGCTTCCGCCTACAAGAGGGGAAGTCTGAAGAGAAACGTTTCCGGCTTCAATACTCTGGATTATCTCATCTTCGTATCCTTCATATTTAATCTTAAGCTGGTTCTCATATTGAAATGTTCTCTCTGTATTCCAGTCGGCGTTTATATGAAGTTTATCTCCTATAGTTCCGGCAACTGTAATCTGTACCTGCTGTTTGAAGTCGGGCTCATTCCTGGTGTTGCCGTATCGTGAAGCGGTTACCCCCTCCGTATTCTCGTTACGCCAGGCGCCATGTATATCAACAGCACCTCCGATCTTCAGACTTATCTTAGGTTCACCAAATATGCTCAGCACACCAACCTTGGGGAGGGGTATTTCAAAGTCGGTAATATTCTTTATTAATTCTCCCAATTCTTTCTTTGATGACTTCAGCTCATATTGGTAGCCGAGGTCTTCCCACAATTCCCTTTCGTGTAATTCAAGCTTTGCTTCAATATAGTCTTCTATCGGCACCGTGAGAAGTATCTTGGTCTCTTCCCCGGCGACCTTTTCTTCTATAATTACAAACTTACCGGTTGAATCTATCCGGACTGTTCTTTTTCGTTCAGTAGGCTGTGCAAAAAACGGCGAGGTTTTCTGTCTTTGCAGCGTCACATAGGGAAGCTCTCTTCTCTCGTAATGGAAATATTTGAGCCTGGCAGTAGAATCAAGCGCCATCGAATCCACTTTAATAGTATCAGCGGCCGCACCGGTTGAATCCACATTTAGTGAATCCGTATTCAGTGAATCGCTTTTACCAGTGGAATCGGGCGGGAAGAATCCTGTTACAGCGGCAAACAGGTCAGCCTGTCCGGTGCTGAGTGAAGCATAGCTTTCGTTCTTGCTTTCCAGAGATTTTAACCGGGGATCGAAAACCTGGATTGAGTCAACTCTTTGTTCTGATTTATCCGGAACGGATGATTGCAGGAGGACTTCCTTATTATCACCGGATAAATCCTGTGAAGGGTCAGGAGATAATTCTGCCATTTTATGGTAGTAGTCAAATAAGGCATTTACCCAGATAGCTTTATTTATCTCTGCCTTTTCCGGCGAAAGCCCGAGATTGACTAAACTATAAAAGATCACTGCGGAAGCGGCAGCGACCCCAAGTATCTCCCGAATCAGATTTGGAATCTTATTTTTAATGTGGAACCCGAAAGAATAATTCAAAAATTACTGTATAAAAATACTCTATAAACATCCTCCGGATTAATTATTTAATTTCGAGCAAAAAATTTATATAAAATAGGTCTGAAGTTCAATATTAAGTACATATCAAAACAACTTAAAATTTGATGTTTTAATGTATAGTATTAACACATTTCAGTTAAGGTAATTTTTTATCGCTGATTATCTAATAAATTTAGGGATTACGAACTTAACAAATTGAGAGAATTGAATACTAATTGTGTGAATTTAATTTTTATGCAATCTTCTATAAGGGAATTGGCGGATGCACTTCCGCCAACAGAGATAGAGTCGGGCGGATTTCAATTACCAATTAACCAATGCTCTTACCTCTTGCCTTCTTATCTTCTTACCATCTTATTTTTTTTAGTTTTCACCCCCTCCAATCTAAACTTCCCTAAACTTTAACTTACACTTGAACTCGAACCTGAGCTTACACTCACCCTATGTAAATCTCTCAATAAGCACTCCATACTCCGGATATTTCCTCACCAACTCTTCCCTATCTCCTATTTCAAAATCTTCGAAATCAAAGCCGGGAGAAACTGTACAGCCGACCAGGCAGAACGATGACTTATCAATAAGTTCAGCTGCAAACCATTGATTGTTCTTTATAACGATCTGGAGTTCCTCCCCCTTTTCAATATCTTTCCCAAGTTTACGCTCGCTAATAATACCGGAACTATCTATTACATAGATTTTCACCCCGCATCCATCATAGAAATGCCAGATCTCATCGGATTTGATCCTGTGGAATTTAGAAAACTGGTTTCCCTCAAGCAGAAAGTAAATAGAAGTTGAAACAGCTCTCCCTTTCCTGAACCTTTCAGGTAAACCTTCCGGGAGGATTATTTCACCCGACCGGTAAATCTCCCTGAAATATCCTCCTTCAGGATGAGATTCAAGCTTTAATTGACGGATATATCTTTTGGCAGCGGGATGCATATATAAAATATAACAATATCAGACGTAAGAAATGTGTAGTTAAAAATGAGTTGGTTTTTTACTCAGCAGAAAGGCCGCACAGGTATTATGCTTAATTCCGCATTACTGATGGAAGGATAAGCAGCGTATATAGAACGTATATGAGACGTATGTGAGACGTATGTGAAACGTATGTGAGACGTATGTGAGACGTATGTGGGATGTATTTACGACGTATTTGAGGCGTATAAATCCTGTACTTTTTAATATGTT
>DATFVA010000423.1:0-4968 GCA_035260565.1 Ignavibacteriaceae bacterium
TTGATAAGATGTGGATAAGCCATCGGGATTGTTTATTCGGCAGCTCGGTTCAGATTATATGTATCTTTTTAGACTAAATTAACAAAATTTCAAATATATCTGCTTGCAAACATTGTCCACATACTTAATAACATTAAGGATTAATCGTTAATACTTTTAATTATATGATCTTACCCTGGTTTATCAAAGGTTTATTGTTCCACACGTGCTTTAAATCATTATGATATAAATCACGTATTCATCATTTTATAATTAAAAGTAACTTCCGCAATGAATTAGTTCAATGTAACACTTATATTTATATTCAAACGATGACATTATGAATAATACACACAAATTTAGTTTTGCTTTTCTGGCAATCAGCACCATTCTATTTTCTGCCTGCCGTGAAGACGTCGTTGCCCCGGGAAATGAAGCTGGAAATATAAATCAACCTGTTCGGTTAAAATCCGGTTCTTCATATACCTTTATAATAAATGCAAATAACATCACCACCTCCTTCTTTGACTATTCAGGTGTTAGCAGTTCACACGCTCAGCTCCTGCTATCACTGGAGGATTATTCTCAGGGAAGAGCAGGATTTAATATTTATGATACCGGGAACAGACTTGTCTATCAAAAACTTTTAACTGATAATGTGGAGCCGATATCTGCAAGTCTTGACGGAATTACTCCTGTTTTTTTAGAAATCAATTTCACCAATTTTAGCGGGAAGCTGAGAATTCAAGTGTTCAGTAATTAATCCTCCATTTCGAACTTTTTTCCATTAGATTCCTTATTTTTATTTCATCTCAGATTATCACTAAGGAATATCAATGTCTAAACGTAGTTACAGAAGTAAAAGAGGCATGCCCCCGGGGTCGCTAATATTTACCGGCGAACAGAAAATGTCATCAATGAAGATAACAAGCTTTGATTATGATGAGAAAACATTTTACGAAAGAGAGATAAAGACAGTTGATGAGCTCAGACATTTTAAGGAAAACGGACGTGTGAGCTGGATAAATATTTGCGGACTCCACGAAGTTGACAAGCTTTCGCAAATCGGGGAAATTTTTGAGATACATCCTCTTATTCTTGAGGACATCCTGAATGTCAATCACCTTCCCAAACTGGAAGATTACGATAAATACCTCTTTCTTGTTACAAAAATGATTGACACCAATAAGGAAAGTAAAGAGCTGAAGATTGAACAGGTTTCGTTCATACTCTCAGGAAATAATTGTCTTCTCACTTTTCAGGAAGACGAAGGGGATGTGTTTAACCTGATAAGAGAGCGGATCAGAAGTGATAAAGGCAAAATAAGACAGCTGGGAGCAGACTATCTTATGTACAGGCTCCTGGATGCCATAGTAGATAATTACTTCTTTGTTTTAATGGATATGGATGAGATTATAGAGAACCTTGAAGATGAATTGATTTATCAGCCTGTCAAGTCTACTATTGAAACCATACACGACCTCAGGAAAAAAATTATAAAGATCAGGCGTGCAGTTACTCCTTTGCGGGATATAATATATTCAATTGAGCGGGACCGCTATCCTTATATAGCTAAATCAACTTATATCTTTCTACGCGACCTGTATGATCATATAAGACAAAATATCGAGACGATGGAGAACTACAGGGAAATGCTGAATGGAATGCTTGAGATATATCTCTCAAGCTCAGGGCAGAAACTTAATGAGGTTGTGAAAGTATTAACTATTATATCTACTATATTCATTCCATTGACATTTTTAGCTGGAATATACGGGATGAACTTTAATACTTCAGCAAGTAAATGGAATATGCCTGAACTTACATGGCAGTACGGCTACCCTGTTGTAATAATTGTAATGCTGGTTATTGCCGTCGGAATGATTTTCTTCTTCAAAAAAAAGGACTGGCTGTAGGCTGACTGCTTTTAATCTTTTTTTGATCGATACTTTCCCTTAATTTTGTGTAATAATTATACCTGATACGATGAATCAATTACTCGAATCAAAAATAAAAAACCTTCCTGATTCTCCTGGAGTTTACCAGTTTCTGAACGAAAATGGCAGGGTGATCTATGTCGGTAAGGCGAAGAATATAAAGAACAGGGTCAGAACCTATTTTCAAAAAAATATCCTGTCCATTAAGACCCGGACTCTTATCGGTAAAACAGCCGACCTTGAACTTATTATTACAGACAATGAGATTGAAGCACTGGTACTTGAAAATAACCTCATAAAAGATCTGAAGCCGCGATACAATGTAAATCTGAAAGATGATAAATCATACCCTTATATAAAAGTAACAAATGAACCTTTTCCAAGGATTTACCCAACCAGGAGGGTTATCAGAGACGGATCAAGATACTTCGGTCCTTACACAGATGTAAAATCAATGAAGTCATCGCTTAGAATGATCAACCAGGTTTTTAAGATCAGAAGCTGTAAGCTTAATATTACCGCGGAAGCGGTAGAGAAAAGGAAGTTCAGGGTCTGTCTCGACTACCATATCAAGAAATGCGATGGTCCCTGCGAGGGTTTGATATCGGAAAAAGATTACGGCGAAATGGTAGATGAGGTAACTAAAGTTCTTCGCGGTAAAACTGATGATCTGATAACGGAATTAAAGACAAAGATGGACACGGCTGTTGAGCTCCTCGAGTTTGAAAAAGCAGCCGAGCTGCGTGATAAAGTTGATCAGCTTTCGGTAATTTCCTCTAAGCAGAAAGTTGTAAGTGATGATTTTGATGACAGGGATATCATTGCAGCCGCATATGAGGGAAAAGATTCAGCCTGCACTGTTTTTAATATCCGGAATGGAAAGCTCACGGGGAAAAAACAGCTTAGATTATCAATGGAAATCGGCGAGGAAGCAGGTGATATATATTCTGCGGCCGTTAAATTTTATTACAGTGAATTTGTGGAAGTACCCAAAGAGATTGTTCTGGAGGAGGCGCCCCCCGATAAAGAAACTCTCGAGGAATGGTTAAGCAGTAAGGCGGAGCGAAAGGTAAAGATAACAATTCCTCAAAGGGGTTCATTGAAGTCGCTTGTAAAGATGTGCAAGGAAAATGCAAACCTGCAGTTAAAGGAAATACAGCTTCAGAAGATGAAAAATCAGGGGCAGGTATCTTATGCTGTATCTGCATTGCAGAGAGATCTTAGATTAAACGTCCTGCCAAGGAAAATAGAATGCTTTGATATATCTAATTTACAGGGAAGTGATTCTGTAGCAAGTATGGTAGTATTCGAGGACGGGAAGCCGAAGAAAAGTCTTTACCGGAAATTTATTATTAAGAGCGTAGACGGACCAGACGATTTTGCAAGCATGCAGGAAGTAATACAGAGAAGATATTCCAGACTTAAAGAAGAGAATTCTCCCCTACCTGATCTCATAATGGTAGACGGGGGAAAAGGACAATTATCCAGCGCCGTAGAAATACTGGATGAACTTGGCTACATAGACTTTAATATAATCGGGCTTGCTAAACGGCTCGAGGAAGTTTTCTTTCCTGGAAATTCTGAACCTGAATCTATTCCCAAAACCTCATCCGGACTTAAACTGCTTCAGCAAGTGAGGGACGAAGCACATCGTTTTGCAATTACATTTCACAGGGGAAGGAGAAGTAAAAGGACTATTAAAACTGAGCTGACCGATATAAACGGTATAGGTCCTTCTACTGCGCAGATTTTGCTGAAAGAATTAGGGAGTTTAAATGCCATAAAAAATTCCTCTTTTGATCAGCTCTCAGATATTGTGGGGAAGAAAAAAGCGGACATACTTGTTCAATATTTCCAGGAAAAATAATTTCAATAAGACGAAGACCTGCTGGATTATTCTCATTCAATCTTTTTTTCTGATAGGGCCTGAATTATTTTCACAGAATACAAAGTCTTCAGACATACACAACACTAATATAGATTTTTCCTCTGTGCGGGTTACATTATATACCTTAATGCCTTATTTCATCGAGGTCTGCTATCTTGCGGAGCTGACAAGTCGCCCGGTAGACCCGATCAATGTGCAAGTCTGCCGGAATTTTCCTCGCCGGTAATTCTTCAATGTTATACTCCCGCTGCCCTTATAATTATGAACAGAATCAATCCCGCTGTAGCGCCGAGATATATCATCCGGATATACTTTCGTCTTTTTCCAGGACTTCCTTTTAATAGCATTATAGTTCCGTAAGCAATTGCTGAATCCAACACTC
The DNA here is from genome assembly GCA_035260565.1 of Ignavibacteriaceae bacterium. Taxonomy (GTDB): domain Bacteria; phylum Bacteroidota; class Ignavibacteria; order Ignavibacteriales; family Ignavibacteriaceae; genus DATFVA01. The sequence goes on from DATFVA010000423.1 coordinate 4,187, forward strand.
CGATCGGAAACATATAAAGCGGGGAAATCCATCCGGAGATAAAAGGAATTATCGAAAGCAGTATAACGATACAAAATAAAGCTGCGCTGATCTTAAGAGCCGTTGATTCACCGAGCCTTATCGCGATAGAGTTTGAATGAATGAGTTTATCTCCCTCGACATCTGCAGAATCAGCTGCTATTTCTTCTCCCAGATCCACGAAGGCAGCAATAAGAGCAAAAAGAATTACCAGCCGATGGAAAGGAAAGCCAATTGATGCGCCTCCGAAGATAAATGTCATACCAACCGATAAGCTGACCATCAGGTTGCCGGGCAAACCGCTTTTCTTAAAATAACGGTTATAAAGAAAGCCGATGACTGCGAGAATTAATGAAATGAGAAGGAGCGGGAAACTGATGAGAAAACTAAGGACCAGACCTGCCGTCATCAGAATTATAGAGAACAGAAGAGCAGCCAGCGGGCTCACAAGTCCTGAAGGAATCGGGCGATCCGGGGCATTTATTTTATCCGTCTCCACGTCAAAATAATCATTAAGTACGAGGATAGATGCTGAGAGCAGGAATACGGAGAGGAATGCGGCTATTGTCAGTCCAACTGAAGCGAATTCTCCTTTGGCCAGTATCTGACCCATTACAACACAAACCCCAGCAGAGAACGGCAGTTCAAACCGGATTAACCTGATCAGTCCTTTAACTTTATTCATTGAAGTATCTTCTTCGCCTCAAAATGAACAGGATAAAAATCCGCTAATTGATATCATGCACGTCCAGAACCTTATGGAT
>DATFVA010000424.1:0-3237 GCA_035260565.1 Ignavibacteriaceae bacterium
CGTTGTATTCCGGATTGTCCTGGTGATCAAGAGGACCATAATAAACCTGCACTTCCACATCCTGTGGTGCAAGCTCACCTAGAGATATCTCTGCAGTAATCTCAAGCTCTTCACCAACAAAAATTGATTTTGAATTTGCCGGAGCAATCAGATTCACCAGTCTTATACTATTCCAGTTATTACGTATATTCTCTTTCCAGGCGGCAAGTTCTTTAGCATTGCTCCATTTTCTTTCACTGAATATCTGGCGCTTCTCCAGAGCGGCTTTATAATAATTTTCAAAATACTGCTGAACCATCCTGTGCGTATTAAAATAAGGACCGAGTTTCTTCATCGACTGTTTAACCTTCTGTATCCATTCGCGCGGCAGACCATCCTCTCCTCTCGAATAGTACAATGGAATGATTTGGGTTTCCAGAGTATTGTACAGCTGCCTCGATTCAAGTTCATCCTGGTAGTCGGGATCACTATATTCCTCACCGTTTCCTATTTTCCAGCCGACTTCGGGATCAAATCCTTCATCCCACCAGCCGTCGAGTACACTGAAATTCAGTCCTCCATTCGCAATTATTTTCATTCCGGATGTGCCGCTGGCTTCAAGGGGACGACGGGGCGTATTAAGCCATACATCGCACCCTTCAACGAGGTAATGCGCTACATTAATATCGTAATTTTCAATAAAGACTATTTTTCTTCTGAATGCTTCATCTTTTGAAATTTCACAGATATCCTGGATTAGTTTTTTACCCTCCTCATCCTTGGGATGTGCTTTCCCGGCAATAATAAACTGGACAGGATGGCTTCTGTCTCCCACAATCTGATTCAGTCTCTCCAGATTCCTGAATAATAAAGTTGCCCTTTTATACGTTGCGAAACGCCTTGCGAATCCTATTGTCAAAGCAGTCGGGTCAAGCACTTCGGATGCGGTTGTAAGCTCGGACTGGCTGCCTCCACGTGATTTAACCTGCCTGATCAGACGCCTTCGTGCAAATGCTACCAGTCTTTCACGCCTTCTTTCATGTGTTCTCCAGAGCTCTTCATCCGGTATCTTATCTATCCTCTGCCAGAGACTCGGCGACGCCGGGTTCTCCAGCCACTTTTCACCGATATACTGAACAAGCAGTTCTTCCATTTCCTTCGAGATATGAGACCTGATATGCACTCCATTGGTAATGGACCCGATAGGAATTTCATTGAACGGAACATCCCTGAACCCGCTCACCCACATTTTTTTAGACACTTTCCCGTGCAGTTTGCTGACGCCGTTTATATACCCTGCGGTATTCATTGCAAGATGAGCCATATTAAAAACGCTTGATTCTTTATCCTTGTATATCGTACCGAGACTATAGAAATCCTTATCCGATATTTTCATCTCATTGCGGTAGTAATTTCCGAGGTATTTCTCGACAAGTTCATTCGCAAACACATCGATACCTGCCGGTACGGGAGTATGTGTTGTGAATATGTTTGACGAGTAACCAATCTCTTTTGCTTCAGTAAAACTTAAACCTTCATACTGGATTAAATATCTTATTCTTTCCAGAGATAAAAATGCAGAATGGCCCTCATTCATATGACACACCATAGGCCGTATCCCTAAAGCGTGGAGGGTTTTTATTCCCCCGATTCCGAGAATTATCTCCTGTTCAATCCTTGTCTCCACATTCCCGCCGTATAAAGTCCTGGTTATTATCCTGTCTTCTTCTGAATTCATTAGAACGTTTGTATCCATCAGGTAGAGAGGGATCCGCCCAATTTGAATTTTCCATATCTGGAAAAAAACCTCGCGGTTGGCGAAAGATACTGATAATATAAGTGGTTCATTTTTATCTTTCCTAACCAGCACCATCGGCAGGTTGTCGAAGTCGTTAAGCTCGTATCGTTCATGCTGCCAGCCGTCTGAATTAAGATACTGCTGGAAGTAGCCCTCCTTGTACAGAAGTCCCATTCCGGTCAGCGGAATCCCGAGGTCGCTTGAAGCTTTGAGGTGATCACCTGCAAGCACTCCCAGGCCGCCCGAATATGTCTGAAGACATTCGGTAAGTCCGAATTCTGCTGAGAAGTAAATAATATTAAATGACGATGAGAAGTCGTAATTCTTCTGGTACCATGTTTTCTCATTAAGATATTCTGTAAGCTTACTATGAACACGTTCCAGGTGAGCAATAAACCCGTCGTCATGTGAGACCTCCTCAAGCCTTTCCTGGCTGACATTGCCGAGGATCATGACAGGATTATGATTGGTATCTTCCCATAATTCCCTGTCAAGTCTCCTGAAAAGCTCTCTTGAATCCGAGTGCCATGTCCAGTGCAGATTATATGCTATTTCTCTAAGCTTTTCAAGATTCTCAGGCAGCGATGGTACAACATTGTACGTACCAAGGAACTTACGCATACTTTCTCCGTTCTCTAAATAAAAATTTAATCAGATAATATAAATAATCTAATCTGGATATAAAATTATAGGCCTGTATAGGATTTACTTTAAAACAAAAGAAAGCCGGTGTTTTCTCCCGGCTTTCTTATAGTTTATATAATCAATTTGTCACTTCAGTAGGATCATTTTCCTTATTTGCGTGAAATCAGATCCGTTCATACCATTCGCTTTCAATTCATAGAAATAGACTCCGCTTCCTACTTTATTCCCGTGGCCATCCTGTGAGTTCCATGTGATAGAATGGGAACCAGCAGTCTCCTGATTATTTATCAGCACCTTAACAACCTCTCCAAGAAGATTGTAGATTGTTACCTGGACATTTGCAGAAACAGGTAATGAATAATCTATCTTTGTTGATGGGTTGAATGGATTGGGATAATTCTGTTTCAAGCTGTATTCTTTTGGCAGCTGAGAGTTACCTTCATCTTTAACACCTACAGTTCCCGTATGTGCATAGGCAAGGCCGTTAACTTCCATTACACCTGAAGAACCTATAACTGTTCCTATGCCGGTGGTTTTATCAATCTGTATAAAATCACTTTCTGAGGTTGCAGCGCCTTTTGTACCGTAAAGGTTCCCTGCTTCGTCAAATTCTATTGCATTGGTAACCACACCAAAGCCGGTATTACCGATGGTGGTCGGGGTTCCTGATGGCAAATCAATGGAATAGACCCGATCCTTATTGCTGCCGACTATCACCAGCGCAGAAGCATACATCACATTAGTTGTCGGATCGAATGCAACAGAAGCTATATTTATACCGGAAGAAGCAACCAGGGTATATGACCCGTCGGATA
>DATFVA010000425.1:0-2083 GCA_035260565.1 Ignavibacteriaceae bacterium
TACCCGCCAAAGTTAGTATTAGCGGAATAACCGTCCCCGGAGACACTAATAAATCTCGGATAAGTAGCTCCAAAACCCAAGCTCCATCCGTCCTGAGCCAACTGGGCATAGCTATTATTATTTGCTGAGATGAAGAAGAACAACAGGAGCGCGAATAGTAAGAATTTCATCTAAATTGCCTTAAATATATAGAATTATACCAAAATAAAGAGAACTATGTTGTAGCTTTCACAAGATATGTGCCATAACGAAACAGATTTAATAAGATTATAAATATTGCTATTTACTTTACAAATATACATTTAATATCGTTTTAGAGGAAGATGGATTATTCGCTAAATTCTCAAATTGAAACTTTTACCTGAATTTAAGTCAATTGTTTGGTCAAGCCCACAAAGTAAGGTTTTAGGACCAAATGACCGGGAATATTTTTTCATTTAAGATATTTGAAACGTTGTTCAGCGGTAGAAAGAACGTATCTGAGACGTATGTGAGACGTATGTGAGTCGTATATAAGAAGTAATTGGATAGTAATAAGCCAACCGAGGAGTAAACGATATAAATGATAAAAATGAGAAATACTGATAGGGGAATAGAATAAGAAAAGGTTCAGAAAAGTAAAAAAGCAGTGAACTGGTTTACGCCAGCCTGGAATTAGAAACGATGATGACCATCATTTTACTAATAGCATCTTACGAACCTGTATATATTTGCCCGAGGTGAGTTTGTAGAAATAAATTCCGCTGGGAAGGTTTAATCCGTTAAACTCAACTTCATAATCACCAATGCTCAATTCTCTGTTCAGAAGGACAGATGTTTCCTTTCCGAGAATATCATAGACAATTAAAGAAGTATTTCCTTCGGAAGGAATTGAGAAGCGAATTTTTGTGGAAGGGTTGAAGGGATTAGGATAATTCTGTTCTAATTTAAAACCTACACTGGAAATCTTCCGGTTCAAGTTTCCGGTGATCTGATAGGTCAGCTCTTCAGATTTCATTATTACAGGATTTTTATCAGCTGCAGCATACATCCAGTTGAAACGATTGATATCCAGGGAATTCATACCCGATAGATATTCAGCAACTTCAGGTTTTAATGTCTGGTAACAAACTTCTGCTGTAATATTCATAAAAGTCAGTCCATTTACCGGGATTCTGTAAGCAGTAATATCAGTGCCGGTTCCTTCGTAGCCAGCGGATTTATTGAAGTCGGGATCATTTAAAGCATTTCCGAAAATAGCAGTAGAATCATAACTATTATGTGTTGTTTTAAAACCTATTGGTGGTATCCGATTATCTTTAATAAATGTAGAGGCTTTAAGGAGTGTATAAGTTACATTTCCATTAATATCGACGGGGACGGCTTCATAAATCTGTATCTCATCCTGTTTATTGATCTGCAGATAATGCTGTTCATAGGGAATATCCATACCCCTGATCTTACCATTCTCGTCCCAGCTGCCGGATTCAAATACAATATTGTTATCGGCGTCCGCAGCTTTTAGGTGAATCCACATCCTCCTGAGCGGAATACCTGTTGGTAATTTATGTCCGGTAATATTCTGAATTTTGACATTTACCATTAAGGTATCATCATCCTGAACAGCATCGAGATAGAGATTAAGTGAAAGGTCCTTCAGATTTTTTTCAGCTATGGAGAGTGTCGTATCGAAATGACTGGTTTCCGCGGTAACCTGCAGAGTATCCGGGTAATCCCGCAGCATTTTTAAAATGAAAGTATTCCCACCGGCAAAGGTCTCTTTCCAGAAAGGTGAGTGATGAGTAGTATCCGATTCAGGAATAGTTGCAATATCTATAGGTTCAAATATTTTAGGGGAATGGCAGTCCTGGCAGTTTATCTGCTGCACAGGATAGATACTGTTTTTCCATTCAAGGTATGGCGTCTGTTCAGGAAAATCTCCAACAATATTACCCAATTCATCAAGGGTGGGAGTAAACAGAGTATGGCAGGTTGCACACATCGCAGAAGTTTTTGAAAGAGGTTCATAAGTTGGTGTATAGCCTATGAACTGACGCCATACCTTGAATGGAAAAACAGTATCTATCCTGTGCAGCAGATAAAC
>DATFVA010000426.1:0-5998 GCA_035260565.1 Ignavibacteriaceae bacterium
GATGGATATGACCTGGTTTTTACCTGTTCCGACTTGATTGTACCGAAAAATATAAGGGATAAAAAGCTGATATTGGTGCAGGAGGGAATGACTGATCCCGAAAACCTGGTATATTATCTTGTTAAGAATTTAAAACTCCCCCGATGGATCGCAAGTACTTCAGTAACAGGTTTATCACACGCTTATGATAAATTCTGCGTAGCTTCGGAAGGTTACAAAGATTTATTTATTAGAAAGGGTGTCGACCCTGATAAAATAGAGGTTACCGGAATACCTAATTTCGATAATTGCAACGAATATCTCGATAACGATTTTCCTCATAAAAATTATGTGCTTGTCGCAACCTCTGATACAAGGGAAACATATAAGTATGAGAATAGGAAAAAGTTCATAGAATACGCTAAATCTATCGCGGATGGAAGGCAGATTATTTTTAAGCTCCATCCTAACGAAAATGTCGAAAGAGCTACCGAGGAGATCAACCGGTATGCACCGGGTGCATTAGTATATTCAAATGGAAATACTTCACATATGATTGCGAATTGTGAAACACTTGTTACGCGTTATTCAAGCGTAGTTTATGTTGGCCTTGCCCTGGGAAAACAGGTATATTCAAAATTTGAATTGCAAGAACTTCAGAAACTTGTGCCGATGCAAAACGGCGGAACATCCTCTGAAGCAATAGCGGAGATCGGCAGGAACCTTATGGCAGTTTCACATTCATTGGAAATCAAACCGGAATTACTGAGGACAAGGCTAAAGAGGAGAATTCTCCAGAGATATCGTTCCAAATTGCTTAATGCAGAGAAGTGATATAAAAATCACGGTCATTTAATCCTTAATAAAATGATAATATGAATATCGTCACCGTAGTCCAGGCAAGAATGGGATCATCAAGGATGCCAGGCAAAGTTATGATGCCGCTTGTCGGAAAACCGCTTATTTTGAGAATGCTTGAACGAGTTTGTTTGTCGAATCTCACCGGGCAAGTAATCGTTGCTGTAACGGATGAAGACCGGGATAACAGACTTGCTGAGACATGTGAAGCCGCCGGGTACCTCGTATACCGCGGAAGTACTTCGGATCTGCTGGACAGGCACTATAAAACAGGACTTAAATATAATGCTGATGCTGTAGTCAAAATACCGTCCGATTGTCCCTTGATTGACCCGTTGGTGATAACAAAAGTACTGAGTTATTTTATTTCAAATGATGGTAAGTACGATTATGTAAGTAACCTTCATCCAGCTACTTATCCCGATGGCAATGATGTGGAAATTATGACTATGAAGGCACTGGAGGAATCTTGGCGGGAAGCCTCCAGGGATCTTGAAAGAGAACATACTACTCCCTATATCTGGGAGAACCCCGATAAATTTAAAATAGGAAACGTATTGTGGGAAACAGGATTGGATTATTCTATGTCTCATAGGTGGACAATCGATTATATGGAAGATTATCTGTTTATCAGGGAAATATATAATGCGATGTATATAGAAAACCCGCGGTTCGATTTAAATGATATCCTGGAGTTCGAAAGGAGTCATCCTGCGGTAAAAGCTATAAATGAAAAATATAATGGTGTGAACTGGTACAGAAATCATCTGGGAGAATTAAAAACTATTAAATCTGAGCAAACCAGGATAATTTAGTGATGAAAAAGAAAAGTAAAAAAGAACTGGAAGAAACAGCATTCAGAGTGCGCGAACATATTATAAGACTAGCCACTGACGGCGGCTGTTTTATAGGCGCTTCCCTTTCCTGCGCCGACCTCATAGTCTACCTGTACAATAATTTTCTAAATATCAATAAGGATAATCTTAACCACCCGGAACGTGATTATCTGTTTCTATCTAAAGGGCACGACGTCCCGGCACTATACGGAACACTTGCCGAACTTGGTATAATAGAGAAAGAAAGATTAAAGAATCATCTGAAGACGAATGACTTTATATATTGGCACCCTAACACCAGAATCCCGGGAATTGAATACCATTCGGGTTCACTCGGACACCTCCTTTCAGTCTCCATGGGCGTTGCGAAAGACTGCTTACTGAAGAATCAGGATAATAAAGTGGTCGTAATTTTAGGCGATGGGGAGCTCAACGAAGGTTCAGTGTGGGAGGGACTGCTCGTCGCCTCTGCACACAAATTAAATAATATGGTTGCTGTAGTCGATAGAAATCAATTTCAAGCTAATATAAGAACAGAAGAATTGATACCAATAGAACCCCTTGAGAAAAAATTTGAATCTTTTGGGTGGACTCCTTATAGATGCAATGGCCACGACTTTGATGATCTTGAGAAGACTTTCAGCAAGCTCCCTTTCAGAGAAAATAGACCTTCCGTAATTATTGCCGAAACTATCCGGGGGAAGGGTCTGCCGAGTATAGAATCGCGGGCCGACAGGTGGTTCTGTAATTTTACTCACGATGAAATAGACCACCTCCTGCAGGAGCTTCACAGCAAGGTAAAAACAGATTTGAAATCAGAAACTTTAACCGTAAGATAAAATATGAACTACGAAGAACTCCTTATACAACTTATAAAAGAAGATGAGAGAATAGTTGTAATGACTGCTGAAAACCGCGCAGCAATAAGAAATCTGCCGGACATAATAAAAGACAGGTTTATTGATGTGGGAATAGCTGAGCAGACTATGATCGGGATGGCAGCAGGCCTTGCACTACGGGGGAGAATACCTATTGTTCATTCACTGGCAGCCTTCCTTACTATGCGTGCTTTTGAATTTATCAGGACGGACGTGGGGATCGGGAATCTTCCGGTAAAACTTGTTGGTGCAGTCCCCGGATTCTTAAGCGATGGCAATGGACCAACCCACCAGGCCATTGAGGATATTTCTCTGATGAGAAGCATTCCTCCTGTAAATATATTTTGTCCTTCGGATGAAGAAGATATGTTGCTTGGGATGAGGGAAGTAATACTTCACCCCTCCCCTTTTTATATCAGGTACAATAATTTGAAACCTGCCGTAGAACATAATACGGGTTTTAGAATCGGTAAGGCAGAAGTTATTAGTGAAGGAAGGGATATAGTCATCCTCACTTATGGAATTTTGCTTAAAGAGGCTGTCGAAGCTGCAGGCATTTTACAATCGGAAGGAAGATCTGTCGGTGTAATTAATCTCCGTACACTAAAACCGATCGACGAGGAATTGCTTAAAAGTATCTGTTTAAGTGAGGTGCTCGTAGTTACACTAGAAGATCATTTCATCACCGGCGGTTTGTATTCTATTTTGTCTGAATGTCTGGTTAAAGATAAAATCCGTTGCAACGTTCTTCCTGTTGCTCTTGAAAATAAATGGTTCAAGCCGGCGCTGCTTCCGGATGTATTGGAATATGAAGGATTTACTGCTGAAAAGATTGCTGGTAGAATTAATAACGAGCTTATCAAGTTATCAAAGAGAGAAGAGTATTCAATCTAAAATTATGAGGGAAGTATAATGCCGAATAAAGTTGAATTTAATAAAGATTATCCTAAAATAACCCGTTCCGATGAATACTATAGGAAAGCCCTGGCCCTGATACCCTCCGTAACTCAGACGCTTGCAAAAGGTCCCTCACAAAATATCAAAGGAGTGGCTCCCAAGTATCTTGAGAAAGGTAAAGGATCTCATGTATGGGATGTTGACGGGAATGAATATATAGATTTCCTGATGGGCATAGGTCCTCTCTCACTTGGTTATTCTTATGATAAAGTGGATAATGCAATAAAGGATCAGCTTGAGAAAGGGATCACTTTCTCTTTAATGCATCCACTTGAAGTTGAGGTTGCTGAATTAATTAATACTATTGTCCCGAATGCTGAATCCGTGCGCTATAGCAAGACAGGGGCTGATGTTACCTCGGCGGCAATTAGAGTTGCACGTGCATATACAGGCAGAGAAAATGTCCTCTGCTGCGGTTACCACGGATGGCACGACTGGTATATCTCAGTTACCGATAGGAATAAAGGGATCCCAAAGGTTATACAGGACATGACGCATACATTTAATTATAACGACATTGATTCACTTATTGATTCAATAGATAATGAAACTGCTTGCGTAATACTTGAGCCTTTTGTTTTCCAGGAGCCCGTAAATGATTTTCTTCAGGAAGTAAGAAGGATATGCACTGAAAATGGAACCGTATTGATATTTGATGAGATGTGGTCAGGCTTCAGGATTTCTCTTGGAGGCGCCCAGGAGCACTTCGGTGTGAGTGCCGACCTGGCATGTTTCAGTAAAGCTGTAGCTAACGGAATGCCTCTATCTATTCTTACCGGCAAAAAGGAAATAATGCAGGTCCTGGATAAAGAAGTTTTTTTCTATACTACCTTCGGCGGTGAAGCACTTTCTCTTGCCGCAGCAAAAGCTACCATAGAGGAACTGCGTGATAAGAAAGTACCTGAATACTTGGTTAAACAGGGACGAAAACTCAGAGAAGGCTATAATAAAATAGCAGCAGATCTTGATATGAATTATACAAAATGTTCCGGCTACGATTGCAGAACCCTCATTTCCTTTGATGCTTCTGCAGGTAATCCTCTCGAAATGAAATCCCTTGTTCAGCAGGAGATGATCAAAAGAGGAATTCTCTGGGGCGGTTTTCATAATATGAGTTTTTCCCATAGCGATGATGACGTTGAATATACTCTTGGAGTATATAAAGAGGTACTGCCTATATTGAAGAAAGCAGTTGAAGAGAAAAATGTTTCCGGCTGCCTGCGAGGAGAACCTGTCGAACCTGTATTCAGGAAAACAAGCAATTTTAACACAAAACCAAAAACGAAAGAAGAAAAGGTTTAATGGAATCCCCTTCACTTTTTTCTTTGAAAAACAAGGTAGCCGTAGTCACCGGAGCTCTTGGTTTATTGGGAAAACAACATTGCTTTGCCCTATCTGAAGCCGGAGCAGCAGTAGTTGTCTGCGACCTGGATGGAAATTCCTGCAATGATTTTGCTTTCAGCCTTGAGGGTGACAGCATGGGAACCGGCGTTGATATTACTTCAACTGGATCAATAGAGGATCTCAAAGCTAATATCCTGAACAAGTATAGGAAAATTGATATCCTTGTTAATAATGCAGCGATAAATGATATGTTCGAAAATCCTTCTGCTGCAGCCGAATTTTCAAAGTTTGAAAACTATCCTCTTGAATTGTGGAATAAATCCCTTAGCGTTAATATAACCGGAACATTTCTCTGTTCGCAAATACTCGGTTCGCAGATGGCAAATCAGGGGTATGGAAGTATTATAAATATTGCTTCTACTTATGGTATCGTTGCTCCTGATCAATCAATTTATCGAAATGAAAACGGATCGCAATCATTCTATAAATCACCTGCATACCCTGTAACAAAAGGAGCGGTTATTTCATTTACCCGATTCCTTGCCGCGTACTGGGGAAAAAAAGGTGTACGGGTTAACTGCCTTTCGCCTGGTGGCGTAGAGAATAACCAGGATGAATATTTTATTAATAATTATTCCCGGAGAACTCCGCTCGGCAGAATGGCAGCCCCTTCTGATTATAAAGGCGCAATAGTCTTTCTTGCCAGTGAAGCCTCTTTGTATATGACCGGGGCTAATTTAATTGTTGATGGAGGTTGGACAGCTTGGTAATAGATAAAAGACTCAGGGAAGATAATCTCTCCCTGGCAGATAAAGCAAAGAAAATAAAACTTGTACTTACCGATAGCGATGGAGTTCTGACAGATACAGGTGTCTACTACTCAGCTGAGGGTGAAGTCATGAAAAGGTTTTCAATAAGGGATGGTATGGGTGTTGAGAGATTAAGAGATATCCTTGGGATTGAAACCGGAATAATTACAGGCGAACTATCCGGTTCTATCCTGAAAAGAGCCGAAAAATTGAATATTATATATCTTTACCGTGGAGTTAAAGATAAAAAGTCCCTCCTTGCTGAAATATCATCGGGATTAAACCTGAATACTGAGAATATCGCATTCATTGGTGACGATGTTAACGATTTGGAACT
>DATFVA010000427.1:0-6845 GCA_035260565.1 Ignavibacteriaceae bacterium
TCGCCATACATACAGGGAGTTTCCCAGTCATCAGGCCTGTCCCTAAGCCGTTTTGTTTTTTTATAAACTCTTAACCGTTTCTCAAAATCAGCATGCCTTTTTCTCCCAGTGCAGACTTTTACACTGAACAACTCCTTTTTATTTGCAACAGCATGCAGCCGGAAATCAGGAATGTTCACGACAATATATCGTGACGTATCGGAATAATTAAACCATCTTAACCGTTCCAGGTTAATCTCAATTTTCTTAATGTATTCATCCGGCGTAGTATTTAACTTTCCTATTGTGCCTTTACCCAGTACTCCGTCTTCATTTAATCCATTCAACCTTTGAAATTTTTTTACAGGTTCCAGAAGAGAAGAATCATAAACGGATAAGTTTTTCATCTTAATCCTGGAAGAATCCAAACAACCGAGAGTAATTAACCGCTCTGCAATAAGGTTAATATCCCGGCAGCTGTCTCCCGGTTCTATTTTTTTATTTAAGTCCGGAATAACTTCCCATTTAAGTTTTTTATACTCCTTAAAACGTTCCAGAACTGCCTGCAGTCTTTTATAATTTTTGCTCTTTGGCTGAATATCACTCAGGTATTGAACAGTATTATCTTTTCTCAGAGGTTCAAAAAGATCTCTTTTCGATGAATCCGGGACAGGAAGATAATAGCTTTCGGGGAAAAGCTCTTTTGGATTAACTACTCCATATCGCATATGCCGGGCATATTTTAAAATAGCATCAGCTAAAAATATTTCCGAATTCGCAAGGTCAGTTAATCTATCCGGATTAGTTATTGTATCATTAATTGCATTATAATAATCTGAAGCTATTAAACTTAAATGATATTGTTCCGGGTCTAAACCATGCCCGGCAGCTTTTTCAAAAATGTTAAGGATCGAATCGACAAAATTCTGTTCCTCATAACTTTTTAAGAAAACCGGGTGAAAATTTCTTCCGGCATAGAATGTTTTTAATGTATCAAGATATTTGAATGTAGAGTCATTTAAGAAATTCTCATCATCAAATTTTGCTTTTATTGCATTATAGTACTCAGATTCATTGAATTTTAATTTTTCATTTAATCCCGGTTTTACTTCTGATGTTTTCTTTGAACAGCCGGATAGTAAAATCAAAATTAATCCGAAGATGATTAATGCTCTTGTTAATAATAAGTTCATCGGTTTAGAGATCTGAATAGTTTCCTTAAAGATTTGATTATTGATTTTGCAAGCAAAACTAAATAAATATATAATAAGTAAAATTAGTAAAATATAATTGATTCTTTATTGATTATTTTCTCAGTTTAACAAAATATCTCAGCCCGATTGAACCGCCCCTGCAAATCTCAATAAAAGGGAGGAATTAGATAATGGTGTATACGAGGGATATACTCAAAAACGATCCGGTTCCGAAAGGACATTTATAGTGAGATACCCTGCTAGAAAAGAAGATAGACTGCAATTCCGGCAGCGGTTGAATAAAAGACCAGTATAAAATATGCTGTCTTGTCTCTTTAGCAGGAAAGAATTAAGTTCATCAAAGACAAATGCTATAGGTTGGATTGAACTTCTAGTACAAGGGACTATAAATTGATATGAAGAAAATAATTTCGATCATAGTTGTGTTACAATTCTCTCTTTTTCTAAATTTTTGTTCTGATCCTCTAAGCCCTGCTGATGAACACCTTCAAAAATTATGGTCAATACCGCTCAGTGAATCTTCTGGTTCCGGCTTTGCAACCCTTAATAATTATCTGATTTTCAAAACATCTATTCGTCCGGGAGGTGAACTGTATAAAGTCAGTAAAGATGGAAAAAGTGTTCAAAGAGCAGTTACCGGCGGTTGTACAGACGGAATACCAATTACAAGGGACAATATAATTTATACTAATAACTGTGATGATCTCCATGCACTTCGTGCAGATGATCTTTCAGTTGTCTGGAAAAGATCCGGCTTTACCTGGATTCCCATTCCTGCCGTTGATGATATTTATGTCTATGTAACAGACCAGGACAAGGTATATGCACTTGAAAAGACCACTGGAAATACAATATGGAGCACACAAATATTTGGAAAAAATGATGCGAACCCGGTAATAGATGGAGATACACTTTATTTTGCAACAGGAGTAGACTTTTTCAAAGACGGTTTCCTCTACAGTATAAATAAACTAACCGGTGAAATATTCTACCAGGTATTGATCCGGTATATAGAGGAAAATTCTCAAAAAGGAGGCTCTGTGGCTGGTGTTACAATTTGGAATGATTTTCTGTTTGTATCCAGTACAAACCGGATCTTTTACTGTTTCAAAAAATCAACAGGAGAACAAATTTGGGCGTATACAGCGGATGCCCCGATAGAGGTAACCCCAAAAGTATCTGAAGGTAAGGTTTATTTTGGAACCCTCAACACAACTTGCTACGCTCTTGACGCTTATACAGGTAACTACATCTGGTCCTTCCAAACGGGCGGTTCGATCCAGCACGAGCCATGGTTTTACAGAAATTATGTGATGTTTATTGAAATGGGTGATGTACTTATCCTGGATAAGAACAGCGGCAAAAAACTTCTTAGTTTGTTCGACTATGGAGATATAGAGTATGGCTATATCAATGCATTCTGGGATACTGATGGAAAAATTTATGGATCAGGGTTCGGTGAATCTGACCAAAAGCCATTATTAATCGCATTTCAATTTAGATAGGAGATTTAAAATGAATTCTAAAATAATATTTTAGTTATCACGGGAATATGATCCGCCGGAACTGCATACCTTTGTGACCGGACATGAAGAAATTATGCTGGTTGAATTCCACTCTCCCAAAATGTATTGGCATTTCAATTACCATGTTCTGAAACCGGGCAAAGTAAAATAATATGTTGATTAAATCCTATAAGCCGCATCCTGGCTGCGGATGAGAAAGCAGATATGAGGAACATAGAATTTTTTCGATTCATCACCGTGGATTTTATTTCTTGTCTGATATATTTCTCCTGCTTCGCTCAAACTCAGGGACAAATTACATCTAATGACGGGAGGGACGATACTTTACAAAATGGGGAAACTTACATTCTGGCAGCCGTTGACGATAGCGGACAGCTTCATATTAAAACCAGTAGTTCAAGAGACATTTTTATACAAAAAGATTCAGCACAAACGGAGTTCGATGATATCAGGATTTCAGATGATGGGCAAAAAGTCGGCTGGCTCGCAATGTACGATAATGTCGCAACTTCTTATCCAATTCCTTTGGAGCTTAATATATACTCAGGAGGCAGGATACATAAATTCACCGGTATCGGGCTGCCTATATGGCAATGGGAGTTTACTGCAGATGGTAAACAGATAGCCTATGAACAGGAAACTGTGCATGGCGGTTGGGGCATCCACTATGAATTAAGAGTTATTGACACGGAACAGTTAATAGAACTGTACGAACCGGTATATGGTCCGTATAATCAGCCGCTTCCGGTTCAGAAAAATGTTCCGGAGTGGGTGGAGGAATTAAACAATAAAAAATAAAAAGCCATTGTGTTATTTATTGAATAATTCGGGGATTAGCAAAAAACAGTGAGTAAGAAGTTTTAGTACAGATCAGAAAATTAAAATAAAACCGGATAGTGTTAAAAAATGGATATCATTATCGTTTTATGCCAAGTTTTTTGATGTAATGATATGGTATTCATTTATCCTTACGCTGGTAATTATTAAAAGTGAATTTCTCCGCGGCTGATAATTAATAATATTTATATTTGAATGACTTGAAGACACTGTAGAATATGTATAGGCACCCGCTACTAAGAAAAGCCTGAATTTAATCAGGCTTTTTTTATAAGGTTTCATTTATGCGGGATAATCTCACCACGCACCTTTTGATCAATAAATACAGTTCCGGGTTTATTCTCCCTTGTTTATTGAACTCCTGCTCTCATCTTGTAGAATGAACGCCATGCAAAGTACAATCCAACCAGCAGGACCACGACTCCGAAATACGGGGCGGCATGACGGAAAGTTTCGGAAATGGAAATTTCCATTGCCAGTAATCCGAATAATGTTGTAAACTTAATAATCGGATTGAGTGAAACTGATGCTGTGTCTTTAAAAGGATCGCCTACTGTATCGCCTACAACTGTGGCAGCATGAAGATCGGTCCCTTTTTCTTTTAATCCTACCTCAACTACTTTTTTAGCGTTGTCCCACGCACCCCCGGCGTTTGCCATAAATATCGCCTGGAATAGCCCGAATACTGCTATCGAAATTAAGAAGCTTATGAAGAAGGATACAGGCTCGTTTGAAGATGCAGGCGCGGAAAGTAATGCAAATGCCAGTGCAAATGAGAATATTGCAACGAAAATATTAAGCATTCCTTTCTGTGCGTACTTTGTACAGATTTTTACTACATCTTTGGATTTTTCAATCGATGCACTCCGGCTTGCGTTTTCATCAAGCTGAATATTTTTCTTAATGTATTCTACCGCTTTGTAGGCACCCGTTGTAACTGCCTGGTTTGCAGCACCCGAAAACCAGAAAACAACTGCCCCGCCGGCAATGAATCCAAAGCTTGTGTAAGGATTGAGAAGACTTAAAATGGTTGCAGGATCAATCCCCAGGGTCTGCTTTAATAATAAAATTAATGAGAAAATCATTGCAGTTGCACCGACAACCGCTGTACCAATCAGTACAGGTTTCGCTGTTGCTTTGAATGTGTTCCCTGCACCGTCATTTGCCTCAAGGTAATATTTTGCTTTTTCAAAATCAGGCTTGAATCCGAACTTTGCTTCGATATCTTTGTCAACGTCTTTAATCTCTTCAATTAATGAAAGCTCATAAATTGACTGGGCATTGTCTGTTACCGGTCCGTAACTGTCGACAGCTATTGTAACAGGACCCATACCAAGGAATCCGAATGCAACAAGTCCGAATGCAAATATGGAAGGATAAATCATAATATCCGTCAGTGCACCATAGCTTGTGAGATAAGCAATGAACATTAATACCACGAATAATAATCCCATCCAAAATGCGCTAAAATAACCGGCAACTAATCCTGATAAAATATTAAGAGAAGCACCGCCGGTTTTTGATGAGGAAACAATTTCATCAACGTGCTCGGATTTTGTGCTGGTAAAAAATTTGGTGAACTCGGGAATCAATGCACCGCCCAGTGTTCCGCAGCTGATGACAACTGATAATATTACCCACAGGTTGTTCGGCATATTTCCTATTAGAAAGTAGCTGACTACAAATGTCATTATAATTGAAATTATCGATGTAATCCAGACGAGTGCTGTTAAGGGCTGCTCAAAATCTATTTCATCTTTCTTTGCATACAGAACCTGCGAAAGCCCTCTGTTTATGCCGAAAGCTAAAATAGAAGTAATAATCATCATTATACGCATTGTAAATATCCAGGTCAGTAATTCAGTCTGGTTATTAATATCTGAAACAGCAAGAACAATTAAGCTGATTAAAGCCACTCCTGTCACTCCGTAAGTTTCAAACCCGTCTGCGGTCGGACCGACGCTGTCGCCCGCGTTGTCTCCCGTACAGTCTGCAATTACACCGGGATTTCGCGGGTCATCTTCTTTAATATTGAAAAAGATTTTCATCAGATCAGAACCGATATCTGCAATTTTTGTGAAGATTCCTCCTGCCATTCTTAATGCGCTTGCGCCGAGAGATTCACCTATTGCAAAACCGATGAAGCACGAGCCGGCATATAACCTGGGAATAAAAAGTAAAATGATAAGCATCATTATCAGTTCAACGCATACCAGCATAACTCCAATGCTCATTCCAGCATCCAGGGGAATATTCAAAAGTTTAATCGGTTTTCGCTCCAGCGATGCGAATGCCATTCTGCTGTTTGCCAGCGTATTCATTCTTATTCCGAACCAGGCAACACTGTAGGAGCCGAGTATTCCAATTACCGTCCAGGATAAAATCAGCAATACTCCGCTCACTTCTACTTTAATCAGGTAACCAAAATAAAACGAAACACATACAGCAATGAAAAGAAAGAGGACAACCAGCAGTTTACCTTGCTGAATAAGATAGGTCTTGCAGGTTTCAAAAATAATCTGAGCAACATCAAGCATTGATTGATGTGCTTTTAAGTTCTTTACTTTTATATATTGATAGATCCCGAATATCAACCCCAGCAGACAAACAAAGAGTCCGGCAATTAAAATAGACTGCTGATTACCGTTGAGGGTAGGTATTTTCAGATCTGCCTCACTGGCAAATACATAAGACCCATTGAACAGAAACAGAAAAAGCAGAAAAGTTTTCTTAAGCATGGAATTATCCAGTATAGATTATTAAAGAAATATTTTGGGAATTATTTTCAGGACTTTTTTGCTATTAATTGATCAAGCACTTTTTGAAGTGAAACGCGTTCATTTTTCAAATCCTCTCTGAATTCCATACTGTCGGTATCGGCGATCTCCATACTTAAATCCGAGATATATCTTTTCAAAACTGTTATTACCCTGTTCAAATCTTCCTCTGACAAATTTAATTCTATCTTTAACATATTGTCCTCATTTATGTTGTTCTTCAGAACTTTGATTAATTATGATACAATGTTAATTCAAAAACTTATTTATCATTATTAAAATTCAGATACTACATTATCCTTCCTGAATTGATTATGAAACAGAACCATTCAGTAAATTCGGTTTTAATGAATAAATTCCGGCGGGATCGGGAAATTAATTGTATGAAAGGGCTGGAGATGTTCATTAGATCCGGTATTCCAATTAAAAATTTTTAATACCTTAATAAAGTTAACAAATTGCTATCTAATAAATTACTACTGAAATTTCAGATAATTTATGTTCATTATCTG
>DATFVA010000428.1:0-7320 GCA_035260565.1 Ignavibacteriaceae bacterium
GAAAGCATACCTTTTCG
Source organism: Ignavibacteriaceae bacterium (assembly GCA_035260565.1). GTDB lineage: Bacteria > Bacteroidota > Ignavibacteria > Ignavibacteriales > Ignavibacteriaceae > DATFVA01. The sequence goes on from DATFVA010000428.1 coordinate 18, forward strand.
GGGTATGCTTGTGAATTATCTGAGAATAAACTTTTGAAATCAGGCAGATCAACTAATCAAACCGAGTTTTTTACCTGTATCTTCAAAAATATCGAGTATTTTATCAAGGTGTTCATCTTCGTGAGTAGCCATATAACTGGTTCTCATCATTTGCCTTCCCGGAGGCACACCAGGGGAAATGAAAACATTCACAAATACACCGGCATCATAGAGCATCCTCCACATCTGGAAAGCAATCTGGTCGTCGCCGACAATTACAGGAACAATTGCTGTTCTGCCGTCAAGAACATTAAAGCCCATATCCTTTAAACCGTTCCTCATCTTAGCAGCATTGCGGATAAGCCGGTCTACTCTTTCAGGCTCAGCCTTAAGAATTTCGAGTGCTGCTAATGCAGCCGCAACTGCCGCCGGGGTCGGTGAGGCACTAAAAATAAGTGCGGGTGAATGATGCTTAATATAATTTATAACCTTTGATTCTCCTGTAACAAAACCGCCGAGAGACGCAAACGTTTTACTGAAGGTCCCCATTGTCATATCAATTTCACCTTCAAGGTCAAACTCGCTTGCCGTACCTTTGCCTTGCTTGCCTATTACTCCAACCGAATGTGCATCATCTATTAAGATCCTGCAGCCATTTTCCTTTGCAATCTTGTTTAACTTCGGCAGATCTACAATTTCGCCGCCTGTTGAGAATACACCATCGCTTACGATAAGTTTTCCTGCATCAGCGGGCAGTTTTTTAACCACTCTTTCAAGATCATCCATATCGTTGTGCTTGTACCTTACAAAGTCCGCGGTAGCTCCTTTTGCCATAAGCGTACCGGCAACAAGGCAGGCGTGATTATCCTTATCGGTTATTACATAGTCACCTCTCTGAACGAGAGTAGGTATAATTCCCTGGCCGGTCTGGTAGCCGGTACTAAAAAGAAGAACGGCCTCCTTATCAAAAAACTGTGCAAGTTTTTCTTCCAGTTCAATATGTAAATCAAGAGTACCGGTAAGGTAACGGGAACCGGAACAGCCGGTGCCGTATTTTTCAATTGCTTTTATTGCAGCCTCTTTTACTTTGGGGTGGGCCGTCAGCCCGAGATAATTATTTGAGCCGGCCATGATAACTTTACGCCCTTCAATCTGGACAACCGGGCCTTCATTTTCCTCAATAGGTCTGAAATAGGGGTATAAACCTAATGCTTTAACTTCATCGGCCCGGGTGAAGTCATAACATTTCTTAAAAAGCTCCAAAAAACCTCCTGGAAATACCTGTAGATAAAAGAATTTAAGAATAAAACAATTATTTCTTAAATTTTGGCGGTTCAATCTAAAATTTAATCGAAATAAAAACAAATAAACTTAAGTATGAAAAATCCTCCGATTGCAGTTGTTACCGGCGCCAACGGGTTTGTAGGGAGTCATCTTGTCGATCTTTTATTAGAGAAAGGATATCGGGTCAGATGTATTACAAGAAAGACAAGCGACTTAAAATGGATAGAAAAGAAGCAGGTGGAAATATTCGACTGCGGATTGTTCGATAAAGAAGGATTAAGAAAAGCTTTTACTGATGCGCAGTATATTTACCATGTTGCAGGGGTTGTGAAATCCAAAAAGCCGGAAGGATACTTCAGGGGAAATGTGGATACAACGAAATCGCTGCTTGAGACGGCTCTCGGGTTCCGGGATAATATTAAACGGTTTCTTATTGTCAGCAGCCAGACAGCAGCAGGTCCATCTTATAATGAAAAACCGGTAGATGAAAAAAATGAACCTCATCCTATTACAACGTACGGCAAGAGTAAACTTGCCCAGGAAAACACAGCGAAAGAATATATGGACCGGATCCCTGTTACCATCTGCCGTGCACCTGCAGTGTATGGTGAGAGAGATACGGAAATTTTTATTTTCTTTCAGACCTTTGCAAAAGGATTGTTTACGACCATCGGGTTTGACAGGAAACTGATAAGCCTTATCCACGTTAAAGATCTTGTAAAAGGTTTTGTGCTTGCAGCAGAAAATGATAAAGCGGCGGGTCAAACATACTTCATCAGCTCTGAAAAATTTTACACCTGGGAGGAAGTTGGGGAAACCACAAAGAAGGTAATGAATAAGAGACCTGTGCATGTTAAAGTCCCTCATTTTATGGTATACATTATTGCTTCCATTGCGCAGTTCTTCGCAGTGTTCAGCAGCAAACCGGCAACACTGAATATAGAAAAAGCACGTGACATTACCCGTCATGCCTGGATCTGCTCAACTCAGAAAGCTGTAGAAGAATTAGGATACCGCCAGGGAATATCGATTGAAGAGGGTATTAAAAGAACAGTTGGGTGGTACAAAGAACAAGGCTGGCTTTAAGAATAATGAATAAAAAGGAGGAGCAATTATCACCCGATTAATTATACTTAACTCCATTCTTTGCTCAACCAATCTGGAGCTTATCGGTTGATAAACTGATGATGAGGTTCGTTATTTGCTGAATTCATGATCCCGCAACTACAATCCCTAATTACAATCCGCCCCTTCTTTTATCCACGTCCAGATACCTTTAATCTGATTTTGTGTAAGCGGCGGGTAGCCTGCCGGGGGCATTGGATAGTTGCCGATTCCATTTACAGCCCAAACGAGTCTGCTGTTATCGGGTTCTCCGGGAACAACTATTGTCGGATCTTCTTTGGTGTTTACACAGGAAGTAACACTTAAACCGCCAGCCCTTTCTGCATCTTCATGACAGCCTGCCGAGGCGCATTTTAAGTTTAACACCGGCTGCAGGTCGCGCGAATAACTAACATTGGAATCCGGTATAACTCGTTTATCAATGTCGCTGCCTGTAATCTGGTCTTTACACCCGGTATAAGAAATTATAATAATAAAAATAACAGCTATAAGAGATGAGAATAATTGTTTCATTTTAAGGAATTGAAATATTAAATTTTAAAATTAATATTACAATGTATAGAGAAATACCAACACATTTCAATTTATATAAATAACCCCGTCCTGGCGAATAAAGAAATGGGTTATATCCTTTCAGCCAGGGGTATCCGGATAAACATTATTCAGTGCCCGTTTTAATTCGTCCATTGAAAACGGTTTTTTTAAGTATGTAAATGGAACACCGAGCTTCAATTTTGAGAGTTTATCCGGTACTGTTTCCCCGGTCATAAATATCACAGGTATTTTATTTTTTTCAAGCACTTTGCTTGCGGCTTCGACGCCGTCCATAGTCCCATCCAGGGAAATATCCATTATTAAAATTTCGGGATCATCTTTCTGGGCAAAGTCAAGTAATTCTTCACCAGTTCTGAATGTTGCTTCTACATTAAAGCCCCAGTTTTCCAATGTATTTTTAATATCAAGCGCAATTATCGACTCATCCTCGGCTACAAGGACTCTCGGATTTCTACTCATAGTCTTTTTATTGAATAATAAGGATTATTATAATCATTATATGTGACTACAGTGCGGGGAATAAGGTAAAGGTAAAACGATAAAGTAATGGTAGGGCTAATAGATGGAAAGACATATTTATGAACAGTGTCATATATATGTCTTCACTAATTCTGGTTTGTGGAGCTAAGGAGGATCGAACTCCTGACCTCTTGAATGCCATTCAAGCGCTCTCCCAGCTGAGCTATAGCCCCGAATCGATTAAACAAATATAAAGATAAAAGATAAAAGGCAAAACATTAAAGTAAGAAGCCGTAATGCGAAATGAAAAATTTACTTATAAAAGTTATATTAGAAACATAAATTTATTAAACCGGAATAAGAATGAAAGAAGAAGATAATTTGGAGACAGGGTCTATCATATGGACTGACCTCACAGTGGGTAATGCTGAAAAAGTAAAAGACTTTTACAGCGGGGTGATCGGCTGGAAACCGGAACCGGTTTCTATGGGAGACTATAATGATTTCAGTATGAATAGTCCTGATACCGGACGTACAATTGCTGGCATTTGCCATTCAAAGGGAGTAAACGCCGACCTGCCTCCCCAGTGGCTTATATATTTTGCGGTTAAAGATGTTGATGCATCGGTGGAGCTCTGCAGAAGGAATGGCGGAAAAGTAATTGCGTCGCCGCGGGATATGGGAAAATACGGCAGGTATTGTGTAATCCAGGATCCTGCAGGTGCGGTGGCAGCCCTGTTCTCTCCAAAAGAATAACCCGCGATATAAGGATAGATTGTATTCTGCTCTCTAAACTCTCTGAAGTGTTCGGCCCTGCGGAGCTTTATAGTAGTGTCTCATTTTGAAGTACGACATTTTGTCATACTGTTAAATTTTTCAACTACCGAAAATTGTGTTTATTCGCTGTTTTGGGATTGTCTCATTTTGAGTTCAAAAGGCGGACTAAAGGCGGATAAATACCATACTAAAAGCGGGTAGATACCTCCACTGACATTTTGTCAGTCCTGTTGAATAATTCTACGTTTTCTTAATGAGTTTATAGAGGAATATCTGGAAAGTTTCGCGGGTCAGAACGCCTATTTCCTTGTCATATAAAATGAAATTGAGTCCCGCTTAAAAGACTCAATCGTATGAAATGCTGATCACTGATAATCTCAAAAGAATCTGCTGTCGGTTAAAACGCCCTGCCTGAGCCGGGCAAATTCCTTCCGAAGTTAAAACTTGTAATAGCATCAGTGCTTGATAGATAGGTATGGAAAATTCTCTTTACCCCGCTGTATATAAATACCTGTGGGGGAAGTACCAGTTTCATCTTCCCACCATATTCGGAGATCTTTTTTGAGGCGATCACCAATACTCCGAGAAATGTTGCATCAACAACTTCGCAGGTAGAGAGATCGACGACGATTTTTTCATATTCCAGAATAATATCCGATTCAAGATAATCCTGGAATTCCAATGCATCTTTAAGTGTGGTTTTTTCCAATGTGACGCGGATAATTAATACCTCATCACGAAATTCCCGGTTGAATTTTTCCATAAATGACACTCAGTTTTATTGAACCCTCGCGATTTTAACAACAATCAATGTACCAGTCGGTTTTTAGTAAGAATTCTTAATCCTTTGTTCTGAAATGACTTAAAAGAATAAGACGTCTTCTCACACTGATACAGGTTTTTTGATTAAAGAATCTACTAATCAGGGACTTTCATTCAAATGACTGGCTTCACTTTAACTTTATCCTTTTTGCAATTGAAAATTAAAATAGCTTTAGATAAGTTTTGTTCAGGTTAAATTTATTTCGGGGAAAATATGAAAAGATCAGCGGGTTCAATTTTATTTTTCATAGCTATATTAATTAATTCTGCTTCTGCCCAGTACCAGGCTGCATTACCATTTTTAGCTTTCCCTGTTTCACCCGACAACGCAGCTATGGGCTCTATCGGAACGGCACTTCCTGCTAATGATGCTTATGGTTTTCTATACAATCCGGCAAAGTTAGGGTACCAGGGCCAATCAACAAATTTCAGTCTTCAGTTTTATTTACGTAACGCTGAACTGGGCAATGGGCCCTTTGCTATTTTCCATGATAACATCAGCAGTTTCGGCTTTAACCTGGGATATAATTTTGAGCATCTGCTTAAGATTCCGCTCAGCATAGGAGCCGGTTACGTAAGTACTGCTTTTAATTCTCAGGATATCATAGAACTTCAGGCATTTGATCAAAAAGACAGCTATAATGCATATGCATTAGGCATCGGTTTTAATTATCCCGTCAGTTTCAGTGCAGGGATTACATATAAGAGCATCACCTCAGCTTTATCCGGTCTTTCATTAAAACAAAATGAGGGTGGTGAGGGAGCGGGGGCAATAGATTTCGGTCTCTTTATAAATGTGCCGGTATTTGACCTGATCGGACAAAAAATACTAAATAATATTTCACGCGATCTCAGCATCGTTCCGTCGCTTGATTTTTCTATCGGGTATTCGCAATCGAATATCGGAAGTAAAGTATACTACATTGATCCTGCTCAGGCAGACCCTCTTCCAAGGATTGCCAGGGCAGGTTATGGTATTTCGGCAGGGATTCGCCTTCCCAAAGGAATATATGATATTGAATTGGTTCATCTGGATTTCGGATCAGAGGCTGAGGATTACCTGATCGTAAGGGATTCTACAGGAGGCACATTGCCTTACCAGACTTTCCTCGGAGATATAAGTATTGGTAAAAATATTTTAGGTATTAAAGGGGATCAGAATGTGTATTCTCATACCGGAATAAAAATAGGAATACTTGAGTCGGCTGAATATATGCGGGGACATATTTCCGGGCCTTTTGGTCTGCAAAAAACCGATGGATGGGGTTTCAGACTGAAAGGGCTGTTTACATTCCTGGCTGACCACAGAACTAATGCTGCTATGAATTTTGTTGCCGATCATATTGATCTCAGGTATTATAATACCAGGTACCTGATAGATACTTACCAGGCAGTATCATACTCGGGTATTGAACTGACATTTTCAAATTTTATATTTGATTAGATTAAAAATATTTTTTTCGGGGAGATTAAGATGAATAAAATTGATCAGCTTGCCGCAGAGTTCCTTTCTCAAAAGAATATTGCCGTTGCCGGTGTAAAAAGAGAATCACCCGGCGTTGCAAACGGCATTTATAAAAAACTTAAAGAAACCGGTCATACTGTTTTCGCCATAAATCCAAACTCCGATGAGTATGAAGGAGAGAAATGTTATCCGGACGTTAAAACCATCGGAGCCCAGGTAGACGGTGTTGTGATAGTTACTAATCCGGACATTGCTGAGAAAATTGTATCGGATTGTGTTGACGCAGGCGTTAAAAGAGTTTGGATGCATAATATGTCGGGATTCCGGGGAAGTGGTAAACCATCAAGCAGTATATCCGATAAAGCCGTGCAGATGTGCCGTGACAATAATATTACTGTTATACCCGGCGGCTGCCCCCTGATGTTCTGTGAACCTGTGGATTTCGGACACAAATGTATACGCGGTATTACAAGGTTTACAGGCGGCTTCCGGTTTTCTGAATAAGTTGCTTCTCCCTGATCTGATTACTATTATCTGTTCTGAATTTATAAAATAATGGAACAGATATGAAAAGTACCGAACTCAAGGCGATTCAATCTCCTCTTAAACAGAAATATAAAACCGATCCGGGTTCAGCAATGGTCACCTTGAAAGCAGAAGGTGTATTAGGAGAGGGGGTTACCTGTAAGATTGAGACCGGCAGAGCCCTGGCTGAGGCAGGACTTCATCCGGCAACAGGCGGGACAGGCGTATTTGCATGTTCCGGAGATATGCTGCTTGAAGCACTTGCTGCATGCGCGGGGGTAACTATGAGCGCAGTGTCTTCTTCTATCGGAG
>DATFVA010000429.1:0-3786 GCA_035260565.1 Ignavibacteriaceae bacterium
CCATATGCCGCCGGGGCAGGCGGCGTAAACCTCGGCAGAATGTCGATAGATAAAACTTTCAGCGGAGAACTTTCAGCGACGAGTAAAGGTGAGATGCTGAGTGCATCATCATCCGTTCAGGGATCGGCTGGCTACGTTGCGGTTGAACAGGTAACCGGAAGTTTATCAGGTCGGCAGGGAAGTTTTGTACTGCAGCATTATGGCCGTATGGACAAAGGTAAAAGTTTTCTTCTGCTTGAGATTGTACCTGGTTCAGGCACCGGAGAACTAAAAGGGATTGAGGGAAAAATGAATATCAGGATAGAAAATAAGCAGCACTTCTACGATTTTGAGTATGAAATTACTGAATAAGTAAAAGGAAAATCAAATGAGCAAAAACAGGCTGGAAGCTTTCAGTGATGGCGTACTTGCTATCATCATTACAATAATGGTGCTTGAGATGAAGGTTCCACACGATTCAGATTTCACTTCCTTAGAACCGGTTCTCCCGGTTTTCTTGAGCTACGTTTTAAGTTTTCTATATCTCGGGATTTACTGGAATAACCATCATCATATGCTGCATACGGTCAAACATGTAAACGGCGGGATATTGTGGGCAAATCTGCATTTATTGTTCTGGCTCTCACTCTTCCCGTTTGTAACAGCATGGATGGGAGAGAATCATCTGTCAATCGCAACAACGGTACTTTACGGAAGTGTTTTGCTATTTGCAGCAATTGCTTATTTCATTCTGCAGAATGTTATTATCAGAAGCCAGGGTAAAGAATCGCTCCTGGCAAAAGCCGTAGGGGGGGATATTAAAGGAAAATCGTCTCCTTTATTGTACCTTTCCGGTATTGCGGTGTCATTCGGATCTCCTTTATTAGCTGAGTTCATTTATGTGCTGGTAGCCCTGATATGGCTGATACCTGATAAAAGAATTGAACGGGCTATGGATGCAGAGAAAACTTAAGACGAAATTTATTATCTTCAAAAATAATTTTATCAGGAATCAAGGAACTATAAAATTGAAAAGATTAATTGATATTTCCCATAAGGAAGATATTTTTCCACAGTACAGGGACACACCTATTGGCCTGCTGATTGAATACCATAACCTCGGGCGTCCTAAGGACGTTTATAATAAAGCTCAGCTGCTTGTGGGAATGTGTATGGATAATCGCAAGCACCTGCATATACCGGATAACTTTGCTTATATAATCCGTGCCGGAGGTGCTAACCTGAGATACAGCGAGTTCAAGGTTTCGTATGCAATTGCTGTCGGTGATGTACGTTATATAGCTCTCATCGGCCATAATAATTGCGGGATGGTAAACCTTATTTCAAGAAAAGATATTTTTATAAATGGACTCGTGGAAAAGGCAGGCTGGAACAGGGAGTGGGCGGAAGAGCATTTTATGCATTTTGCACCGATGTTTGAGATCGGGAATGAAATAGATTTTGTGATCAGTGAAGCTAAACGTCTGCGGCTGAGATATCCTAAAATTACTGTAGCTCCCATGCTTTACAAAGTAGAGGATAACAGGCTTTACCTGATAAATGAAGATTAAATAATTTCATTATGAACATTCAGATAATAGGAACTAAAAAAAGCAGGGAAACCCAAAAAGCAGAACGATTCTTCAGGGAAAGAAGTATTCCGTTTCATTTCAGAGATCTGAATGTAAAAGGTTTATCCCGCGGTGAACTTGAAAATATCACAGGGAAAATCAGTGCCGATGAGCTAATCGACAGGGAAAGTAAAAGATATAAAGAACGGGGACTTGGCTATATGGTTTTTAATGCAGAAGAAGAACTGCTGAACGATCCATTAATTGTTAAAACTCCGATCGTCAGGAACGGCAGCCTGTCGACAGTAGGGTATACGCCGGAAATATGGTCTGAATGGCTAAAATAAAATTAGATTAGATCTGAAGGGTACCGGAGGATAGATTATTCGAGGGATGTACCAGACTCTGCGGATTTTTATTATTGGATACTCCCAGGCATCTCTGACAGCTCGTACAAAAAAATACATACCTGGTCACTTTCGGCACTTCAAGCTTGCATATCCATACCTTAGATATGGTTTTACCGCAGTTTTTGCAGGTCAGTTCTGATATTTCTTCTACTAATTCCTTCGTCATTTCATTTAGACCTGTCAAATTATAAAAAGTTGGGGGATCGAAAAATTATCCGAAATATTCACACATAAAATACCAAAAATTAATTGATTTAATTATACCACATAAAAGCCATCTTTGTCCATTGTGAAAACCGTCATTTCTGATTATTTTCTTCCTTTCAGATTCGGCTAATCAACAACATTTAATTTTCCTTTCTACCCCACTAATATCCAGGGTCATAATTCAGGTCAACAATCATTAATTATTGGGGAATTATTTTATAACACAAAAGTAATTTTTATGTCTGCAGATATAATAATAGTTTTTATAATACTGATCGGAGCTGTAGCTTTATTCACACGGGATAAAATTCCGGTCGATCTCTCAGCAATGATCATAATGGCGTCGCTTCTCCTTACAGGCATTATTACTCCCGAAGAGGGAATCTCCGGGTTCAGCAATACAGCCACTGTAACGGTAGCGGCTATGTTCATACTGAGTGCGGGATTATTCAATACCGGGGCACTGAATTTTGTGGGTGAATTCCTTACCAAAATGACCAAGCAGAATTACCTGAAGGGATTATTATATATGCTGATAATAGTCGGAATAATTTCCGCTTTTATTAACGTTACCGCAGTGGTGGCTATATTTATGCCTGTAGTAATCAAAATGGCGAATAGATCAGGTATTAGCCCTTCAAAATTTCTGATACCGCTTTCATTCGGGGCTTTATTCGGCGGTGTAAATACACTGATCGGGACGTCAACAAATATCCTGGTAAGTTCTATTGCTTTTCAGCATGGTTTACAACCCTTTGGAATGTTCGAGATGACTCCGTTCGGTTTCATAATACTCTCGACAGGAATTGTTTACCTGTTACTGACAGCCAAAAAACTTCTCCCTGACAGAAAAGAACCCGGAAATCTGTCGCAGGAGTTTCACCTTGAAGACTATATAACAGAAGTTATCATATTGCCGGATTCTAAATCAGTTCATAAGGAAATAAGGAATTCACCTCTGATCAGGGATCTTGATCTTGATATAATTGAAATACACCGGGGAGATAAAAATAAATTTCTTCCTTCTCCCCATACTATTATAATGCCTAATGATGTGCTGCGCGTTCGGTGCAATATAGAAAAACTGAAAGAACTTCAGACTCGCGAAGGAATAGCACTTAAGTCTGAGATAAGTTTCAAAGATCTGGATCTTAACCTTGATTCTTCAAGACTCGTTCAGGCGGTGGTTACATCTGCCAGCCGGCTGAGAGGTAGAACGATTAAAAATATCAACTTTAGGGAAACCTTCGGTGCAACGGTCCTTGCAATCAGGCACAGGGGCAGACTCATGCGGGAAAATATCGGCAATACGATTATTATTCCTGGTGATGTCCTGCTGATTGAGGTTAAAAAAGACTGGCTTCCCCAGCTGAGAAGAAATGATGCGTTTGTCATCGTATCAGAAGTTAATACTTTTAAAGAAAGGAAAGAAAAAATCATCCCCGCTGTCGTTATTTTGGCGGGTGTCGTAATTTGCGCCGGAGCGGGAATCTTTCCCATTGTAACAGGAGCGGTAATAGGGAGTGTTCTCTATATTGTGTTAGGTATTTTAACCTTAGAACAGGCATATAGGGCCATAGAATGGCGGGTGATCTTCCTGCTTGCCGGCGTACTTACGC
>DATFVA010000430.1:0-4058 GCA_035260565.1 Ignavibacteriaceae bacterium
GTTCCCATATCTCCAGATGATATCACTAATTTCATTTATATATTCGGTAATACTTTCGATAGGATGGCGGTGCCAGGTCTCATAATAATTATGACAGTTGACGATATCAATGTAAGGACTTAAACCGTAATCTCTGAATAAATGGAGAAGAAAATAAGGGTCGTATGCCAGTCCGCCCAGGACAACTTTAGAAGTTGGATCAGCCTTTTTTACAGCGTCCGCACCGATTTTTATGAATTCAGCAAATTCCTTAACTGAGCCCTGCCAGTATATTTCAATATCGGGCTCATTCCATAGCTCCCAGGTTTTTATCCGATCCTTAAACCTGTCGACAAGATGAGTCATAAAAACACCGAACTCATTAAAATCCTTAGGAGGATAGTTCCAGAAGAATAAAGAATCATTTTCACCTCTGGAATTCCACCTTGGAGTATAACAGATATAAGGGACAAGAGTAATTCCGTAATCATCAACTGCCATCTTTACAAAATCGTCCCAGAAAAGCCAATCGAATTTGCCTTTCTCAGTTTCAATTGCATCCCATCCGAATGAAATTCTGAGGAGATGAATATTGTGTCTCTTTAAAAATTCAAAATCATTTTTAATTATTGTCATTGTGGTAGTTTCTTCGGGATAATCTTCGCATAATCCCACCGGGACATGATAATAAAGTGCTTCACCCGGTTTTTCCAGCTGATCGTAAATCAGGTTTTTTGATTGCGGAAAAACAAATGCGGCAGCAAATACTATTACGTATATTGTTAAGGGTAGCCTTTTAGTCATATAAAACTCCAAAGTTGATATTCATTTAAATTTTAACTTCTTCATGCCAGAAGTCTTTTTTCCAGTAAAATTTTTTGAGCTCAAAAAGTTCGTCATCAGGAAGGAATTTTCCATCACTTACTGCTGTATTTAATTCTGCCTGATTAATATTTCTTATTCCGGGAATTACTGTATTTACCGCCTTATTGCTTAAACAGAACCTTAAAGCGTATTCTGCCAGAGGCATTTGAGGATGTCTTTTATTTTTGAACCCTTCGAGTTCCTTAACCTTTTTGAGTACAACGTTCAGGTTATTTCCCCTGAAGTAATGGCTTCTGACATCGCCTTCAGGAAAAGTGATCCCCGGTTTAAGTTTTCCTGTCAGGGCACTTTCATCAAACGGCACACGGACTATTATACCAGCGCCGAATTTCTCAGCTGCAGGGAAAAGATTCCATTCAGGATACTGTTCAAAAATATTATATATAACCTGCACTGAATCGACTTTATCAAGAGCAAGAGATCCTATTACATCATCAGGGGTCGTATCAGGTACTGAGACGCCAACTGCCCTGATCTTTCCTTGTTCTTTAAGCCTCATCATTGCTTCATACCATTCATTTCTGGTATTAAATGCTGTTGCCCACGTATGGAACTGGTAAATATCAATATAATCTCTCTGAAGTCTTCTAAGTGATTTCTCACATTCGTTAATAATCCTGGAAGCCGGAAATGATTCATTTACATCCTGGTCCTCCGGAGGAGGCCACACCGTACCAGGGACAGGAGGAACTTTTGTTGCTACGTACAACTCCTCTTTCCGTTCCTTCAGAACTCTTCCTATAATTTCTTCACTATGGCCGCTTCCGTAACCCTGCGCCGTATCAATGAAATTTACGCCAAGGTCAATTGCTTTATGCAAAGCTTTGAGGGATTCATCATCATTCTGCGGACCCCACATATCCCCGCCGATTGCCCATGCACCAAAACTGATCTCCGAAAAGTCCCAGCCAAGATTGCCGAATGTTCTGTACTTCATTATTCTCCCTGGCTGTTAAAAAGTTACACCGGATATAAGAATTATATTGGCGTAAGGCGTTGTCTCACCGGTTCTGACAAAAGTAATGTTTCCTTTTTCCTTTGTCAGTTCCTTAAATTTCTCGTGCTTAACTTTTTTCAGCTTTGCTCCGTTAAGCATTTTAGTAGTGTTCTCAAACAGTCCGTCTTTACCATCGAGCATCTCACTTGCGATTATCGCTTCTTCGATATACAGTTCTTCCAGGATAATCTTCAGTGTATCAAGAAACCTTGGGATGTTATTTGTAAGGGCAAGATCTATGACTTCCGAATTCTTAGGGATAGGTAATCCGCTGTCGCAAATGACAAGTTTATCTGTATGTCCCATCGAAGCTATAATGCGTGATAGGTTAGCATTCAGTATTCCACGCTTTTTCATTTCGTTTTTTCCTCCTCTTAATATTTTAAGCCGGCACTATTTCGGTTAACTTCGGCATTGAACTCTGGGCACCCATTCTTGTCACCGAAATTGAAGCAACTTTATTCGCAAAATAAATTGCTTCACTTATTTCCCTGTCTTTTGCAAGTGAATAAGCCAGGGCTCCGTTGAATGCATCACCGGCAGCAGTTGTATCAACAACTGTTACTTTTTGCGTTGAAAATAATTCAGTACGGTATTTATTTACCAGGAGAGCGCCTTTTGCACCAAGTGTAATAATGATGTTCTGCACTCCTTTTTCAAGTAATGTTTTTGCTGCTCTTTCCGCGGAGATTGTATCAGTCACCATAATATTGGACAGCATCTGCAGTTCTGTTTCATTTGGGGTAAGGTAATCGATTAACGGATAAATCTCTTCAGGAATTTCTGCCGCAGGGGCAGGATTAAGTATAAAGACGGCATCATTTTCCTTCGACAGCCGTGCTGTTTCAATTACTGTATCAATCGGTATTTCCAGCTGGGTTAGAACGATCTTTACCCTGCTGAAATTGTTTTTCTTTGTTCTCACATCAGCCGGCGTAAGCTTCATATTGCTTCCCGAAATGACGATGATCTGATTCTGTCCTTCTGAATCAACGGTTATTAAAGCGGTTCCGGTATGTTCAGACGGATCATAAAAAAGGTCACCAAGATCAACCCCGTCATCTTTCATGGTTTGGGATAATCTTCTACCAAGTTCATCTTCACCCATCTTCCCGATAAAAGAAGTCTTCATTCCAAGCTTTGCGCAGCTTACTGCCTGGTTAGCACCTTTACCGCCGGGAAACATTTGAAATTTATTCCCGAAAATTGTTTCTCCCGGCAGCGGGAACCGGCTGCAGTTAACGACAAGATCCATATTCGCGCTGCCTACTACAAGAACGCCTTCCTTGATCATTTTAGAAATTGTACTCCCTTATATTGATAATGTATAAACGTGCGAGTGAATTATCACAGGCTCTCTAAAGAGTCCCGATTTTTTCTGCACCGCTTCCAGAATATTTATTAATGTGTTGGTAACTTTTAACTCTATTAAATTAGATCCCGGTTTTACCAGTCCCGAAATATCAAGCCGATAGGGATGCCAGGGGACAATGATTCCTTTACTATTATTTATGCTGACCTCAAGAACATCCTCGCCGCAGTCAATATCGAGGAATAATTTGCCTCCGGTATATTTCTCAGGAATTTTAATTTGTGTTGAGTAGACACCTGTCCCCGAATAAAACGGGTAACCCTGCTTGGTCCAGTCACCTGTTCTGATTTTCCCTGGTTCTTTAACTATAAAAAATCCATTCCCTTCCCTTTCAAGCGCGAAATCTCCGGTAATCTTGAGCAGATCCAGAATGCCATCCGTTCTTCTTTCCGCAGTCAACTTTACAGCTATGGTGTTTTTACCTCCCTTTGCAAACTCCCTTATATCTATTTCTTTGATCTCTGCATCAAGCTTGCTCCTTCTGCCTTTGTCTTCGATTTCCGATCCGTTGATGTATAAGGTGTAATCACCACCGCTGAACCCATCTACAAGAAGTTTCAATCTTGAAGGAATGTCCTTTATAAAGAATGAAGTCCGGTAAAGCAGAATTATAGGATATTTTTCTTCATCCCTTTCCTGCGGCAGCTGCATTTCCCATGCTCCCATTGTGACATCCAGCCAGCCGGAGTCATCAAAATCAGTTTTGAAGAAATCATCAGCAGACTCTGGTTCTCCAGACTTCATCTTCCAATTATTAATACAGAGGGCATTATCTCCTTCGATCCGGAAATCAAACTCCTTACCAGTTCTGATCGGTCTGAAATT
>DATFVA010000431.1:0-7887 GCA_035260565.1 Ignavibacteriaceae bacterium
TTGAAAATTATGATCTGAAAGACGAGGGATGGAACAGCAGCATTTATATCCACCATCTTGTCGAAGCGATGAAATATGTTTATGCTGACAGGACCTATCACCTCGGAGATCCTGACTTTTACCCTGTTCCGGTAAAGCAGCTTACTTCTAAAAAATATGCATCAGCAATTTATAAAAGGATAGAAAAAGCAGGTAATAAAGCAGTTCCATCCGGTGAGATAAAAAGTCTTGAAGTAAAACCCGGACATGAAAGCACGGAGACTACTCATTATTCTGTCTATGATTCTTCAGGCAATGCCGTCAGCGTTACCACAACAATCAACTCTTTATTCGGTTCGGGGGTTATTGTGGATAGTGCAGGATTTTTCCTTAATAATGAGATGGATGATTTCAGCAGCAAACCAGGTGTGCAGAATCAGTTCGGACTGCTCGGTACGGAAGCTAATGCTATCCAGCCGGAAAAGAGAATGCTTAGTTCTATGACTCCCGCTGTAATATTGAAAGACGATAAACCTTATATCATTGCCGGTTCGCCGGGAGGATCAACAATTATTACTGTTGTCCTCCAGGTAATATTGAACTGCATCGATTTTGATATGAATATCAAAGAAGCTGTTGATTCTCCAAGGATACATCATCAGTGGCTGCCGGATTCAATATATTATGAACCTGAAGCATTTACAGATGATGTTAAAAATGAACTTAAAGCAATGGGTTATAATTTTGTAGATGAGGGCGCCCCGCAGCGGGTGCTCGGTATAGTGGAAGGTATAATGGTGGATAACCGGAAAGGGATTGTCTACGGCGCGGATGACAGAAGAGGAGGAGGGCTGGCGGCAAGAGAGAAAGAATGAGAATTCCATGATTGTTTGATTAAGAGATTGCTTATTGATGGTCTATAAATTCGTTACTACCATATAATTTGTAAAATTCACTAATCCGCAAATTAATCCGTTAAGTCCGCCCAATCAGTAAATTCATAAATCAATCCGCTAAATCCGCTCAATCCGCAAATTCTTAAATCCATTAATCAATCCGCTAAATCCGCCCAATTCATAAATCCGTTAATCCATTTGTTAAGTCCGCCCAATCCGTAAATTCCCTCCTATTTAATAACCTCAAGATTGTAGTTTTTTTCGAATGCGTTATTATAGTGGACGGAACCGTCTGAGGCTACGATGAGCATGGGATAGTTCAGGTCTTTATCGTCAAGGGCTTTCTTCCAGCCGAGGAGGAAAACATATGTCGCCGTTGCATCAGCTTCTTCTGCGGTTGGAGCCAGTATTGTTGAGCTTTCGGATAGTCTGCCCGGATAGCCTGTAGCGGGATTGAGAATATGATGATAGCGGACGCCATTAATTATTTTGAACCTTTCATAGTCCCCGCTTGTGGCAACAGAATAATCCTTCAGATTAAATTCAGCAGCAAGATCATTCGTGTAACGCGGGTGCTTGATGCCGAGCTTCCACTCAGTATCTCTATCCTTTGTGCCGCTTACGTAAATATCGCCGCCTGCATTAAGGATGAAATCGGTAATTCCCAATTTCCTCAAAACTGCCGATCCCCTGTCGATTGCATATCCCTTGGCTATTCCGCCGAGGTCAATCGACATCCCTCTCTTCTTAAGGAATACCGTTGTATCTTTTTCATTAATATCTATGTCCCGGTAATTAACCAGCTTCAGGAGCTTTTTTATCTCATTGGAATCGGGCAGGACGATCTCCTTATCCTCACTGAAACCCCACAGATTGGATAAAGGACCGATAGTTACATCAAATACTCCATGATATTTTCCGCAGTAAGCCTTTGCCCTCCTCATCATTTCCATGGTTTCGTAACTTACTTTAACAGGATGGATCCCGGAAGCATGGTTTATCGCTGATATCTCACTGCTGTCCTTCTGACAGCTTAATAAATTTTCTACACGCTGCATTTCCTCGTAGGCCGACATCAGGGCTTTTTTACAATTATTTATATCGCTGCTTCTTGCCGTGGTCTCTACAGTAGTTCCCATCAGGTACTTCGTAACAGATACCTTGTACATCGTGGTATCGTCCTGCGCGTATAGAACGGCGGAAAGGAATACAAGGAAAATGAGGACGTAACTAACCGGGGTAACTTTCATTCTTCTAATCTAAAATGTTATGCTGTCTACTCCAAGCGCACTCTTCCCTGCTATTGAAATGTTGATCTGGTTCGGTACGCAGATAAGGTTTTCACCTGGCCTTGATATTGCATCCATATTCATACAGGTCTTATGCTTGCACGTTGCAGATACTATCTTTACAGACCTGTTCTTAATTCTTATATCTATGTGCCCTTTTAGTCCTTCAACCCTGTATAGTTCCCTGTCATTTTCCAGCGGCAGCTGTTTTATCAATGTGTTGCCCCTGAAAATGTTTATACCTCCCGCCTCAGTTGGATTCTGCTGAGATGAAAACCTGAGAAGGACCGGATCATCAACAGGATCAGGAAGTGAGAGAACGCGGGCGCTGTCATTCAGAAGCAGGGAAAATTCATCACTCCCCTTATGATAGTCTACCAGCTTCTGCGATTTGACATAGGCGATATCACCTATGTGCTGACCCTTCAGCCGGTACTCGGTAAAATCCAGTGTACGGCTGCCGTATTCAGAATTTTTAATTGCCTGCTCCATCATATGAATAGTTTTTGAAGGCTTATCAGTAATAACCGAAAGAGAAAATGATCCGGAATTCTTTACGGCGGCGAATATATTCTTTGTAAAGGGATTGATCATTCCGATGGCTGCCGAGGCCGGCAGAATCAGCGAACTGTATTTAAGGAAATCCCGTCTTCTCATTTAATTAATCCTTATAATTTTATGAAAAAGTTTTCAGTACCTGTACCTGATGCCGATATTAATATTCGTTGCAAACAGGTTATTCATATTATTAAACCAGTAGGGCGAATTTGTATGCCGCGCATAGAAATCCAGATTTATAATATATTCTACCCGGTCATCCGAAAGGAAGGGCAGATATTCCTGGCGGTCTCCGCCCGTTAAAGTAAGGTTCATCTGAAGTTCATTCGAGTAGCCGGCATCAAGCTTTACATCTGTTGTCATATATTGTTCAGGTACAGCGTATTTGGGTTTAAAGAAAAATGCCTTCGTCTGGAGGTTTGTCCTCCACCCTAGTCCCAGTATTACGTGTTTTGACAGATACCTTTCATAATCCGCGGAGTATGTATTCGCATTTATATTCCACGAATCCTGGTAATACCTGTAGCCCATCTGAATTGAAGATATATCGGAAAGGCGGTACTTAAGGGATACAGCTGCCGCACGCCTTTTCCTGAGGTCGGGATGAATAGGATCAAAAAGGCTGTCCAGGCCGTCGAGTGTAATCGGCACCAGTTTGTAATTATCTGAAAGAAGTCCATTATTTTCGGAATATGTAGAAAGCAGCTGCAGAATAAGATTCTTGCTTAAGACCTGTGAGAAGTTAGCATTGATAGTAATAATATTTTTATCCTTCTTCCACTTTTTTGTTGAAGGGAAAACCTTATCCCAGCTTCTGACTACTCCAACCTGCAAAGACGTGTTGTTCTCAGCAAAATACTGGGTATAATTCCCTATTAGCGTAGATGAAGTATAGTCGCTTTCGGTACTGTAAAGACCATCGGCAGTCAATAAACCGCTGCCGAACACATGAGCAAGGCCGAGATTAAATTCATGGCGGACTTCATCGAATGCCGGAACCGACGGTCCTCCTTCCCCTCCCCCGCCGCCTGAACGGGATGAGGCTGCTGTAACAGCATCAACCTTTTCAAGTCCGTCTCCTCCGATAGCGGTTGTTGCAGAAGAAGGTTTGCTTTTTGTTGATGCGGCTGTTATCATATCAACAAGGTACCTTCCGGTAATACTTGTATTATCGGAAAGATGTTTGGTAATCGCGATGCTCGGGTAAAGCACCGTAACACTAAAGTCATCGAAGTAGGTACTGAAATTCACCTGTGTTTCATTCGAAGGAAGAAGCTGGGCAAAATCCGCAGCACAGAGATTTAAGAAAACGAGATGGAATAATATAATTTTTTTAGCCACACCCGCAGCCGCCGCTTTCTGCACCTGTGGCGCCTTCTACACCTTCTCTGTAATCCAGAAAATGTTCCTGTATTCCCTGGTTAATCGGATTTTCATCGATTATCATTATAGGGTCTGAAAGTCCTTCCTTTTCCCATGGCTTTACTGTCGCACAGCCGTAAAGAAGTATAGAAGTCAAAAGCAGAAGAAGAATTCGGATTGTTATTTTCAATTTAATTCTCATTTAATAATTGAGTCAATTCAGAATTAAAATCAGCCACGTATGAATCCTCGAAACCGTCGTGGCGGTAACGTATATTTCCTTTTTTGTCTATAAAGATCGTAGTGGGCATCGCTTCGATGTTAAACAGCGGCGGAATCTTTTGACTATGGTCCTCTACCACTGGAAACTGCGGCTGCGGAAAGAGCTTATCAAGAAATTTCTGCATGTTGCCGGCTTTATCATCAATATTGACAGCGATTAATTTGAAATCGGAATTATTATGCGACCTGTAGAATTTAATTAACTGGGGCATCTCTTCAAGGCAGGGCGGGCACCAGCTTGCCCAGAAATCGAGCAGAACTACTTTGCCCTTAAATTCAGATAACTTTATTTCCTTTCCCTCTACTGTCTTCCCCTGGAAGTCAGGTGCAGGTGAATCTTCTTTTTCCTGGGAGAGTCCGCTGCTGATAAATGCTGCAGCACCCAGGATAAGGAGAAACATCACAGTATTTCTCATAGGATATTCTCCTGATAAGTTTTTATGAAAGAGTAAGTTAGAAACTTAATTTAACATTAAACAATACTGGTTTTACAGTCATGATATAAAATCGGTACTGCATTAAAATTGGTACTTATTTTTCAGAAACTCAACTTTTTGGATGTGAATAACCGATTAGCCTGTGAATATATTTCTGAGCGAACATTTACAGAACTTGATGAGTCTGTAAAATAATTTGTGTAAACGGTTTTTAGATCAAATAACATTTTTTAATAGGTCACTAAAAATAATCGATAAATGAGAAAGGACAAGAGCCCAGTTTCTAACAGGCATTGTCCATTTTTTTGACAGATCACGATAAGCAAGGAAAAGCATTTTCTTTAGTGCATCATCATTAGGGAAGATGCTTTTTGCTTTTGTTACCTTTCTGAACTGACGATGTAGAGCTTCAACTGCATTGGTTGTGTAAATCATTTTTCTTAGCTCATCGGGATATTTGAAAAAAGTTGAAGCGTGCGGCCAATTCTGCTGCCAGCTTCTGATAGGCAAAGAGTACTTCTTGCCCCAGGTTTCCTCAAGCTTCTCCAGAGCCAGCAGGGCAGCTTCTTCAGTCGAAGCATTGTAAACAATACGTAAATCTTTCATAAAAGCTTTCTGGTCCTTACTGGCTATATACCTTAGTGTATTGCGTATCAGGTGAATAATACGTTGCTGAATTCTATGGAGCTGAATGCATCGAAGTTCTGCTTCTAACCAATCACCTTCTTACCTACTTATCCTCTGACATTCTATCTTCTCATCTTCTCATCTTCTCATCTTCTCATCTTCTCATCTTCCAACCTTCATAACGACCGGCTATTAAGACACAGATCGCTTACATCTTTTTACTTCATCATATTTCCAGTGCTATCCGGGCCCATCTTGTTCATAGTCGTATCCTGCTGCTGCATCTTCATCATTTCCGACATATCAGTAAATCCCCAGTGCTCTGCCATCTTATCACCATCGAACCTTATCACATCAACATTGCTGACAGTCTGTGTCTGTCCCGCGGCCATACCCATAAAAGGCTGAGCCAGCGTGCCTGTTGAAGATACCCAGGCAAACATGGTGTCACCCGAGAATGCCATTGAATGAATAGTAGTATGCATATCCGGGTATACCTGGTGCAGCTTAGTAAATAATTCTTTAATGCCGGCTAATCCCTGCTGTGTTTCACCCATTGCCTCAGCCTGATGGTCTATTGCATCCTCCTTGATATAATTACCGAGCGAATCAACATTGCCGCTGTCCAGCATTTTGTTTACCTGGATAAATGCTGCTCTTCTCGCATCATTATTCTTCTGATTATTATTATTACTGCACGCAGCAATAAGCGCCATCAGCGGGACAAGCACAGCTAGCGTAAGATTTCTATACATAGTATTCCTTCCTTCCATAAATTGTTTATACTTAATATTTATTTAGATGAAATTATCTGCTGAATCTGAGGAAGTATAATCTAAGAATAGACAGGTCTACCAAATGGTGCTATACGGCACATATTCGGTTTCCTTCGGAAATATTCCGTTTATCTTAATCTGCGGCTTTAACTATGGGGAAGCATTCCGGTAAGGGGCTTCACGATGGATACGGGCTGTTAAAAAAGAAGGCTGTCCTTAAGAACAGCCTCCGCAATCTGCAATTCTGCAATTTTAATTTTTAATGACGCAATTACTTAATCAGCATCATCTTTCTGCTCTGTACAAAGTTCCCTGCTTTAAGCACGTAGAAGTATACGCCGCTTCCAAGTGACGATGCGTTGAAAACTGCACTGTGTTCTCCGGCAGTTTTCTGTTCATTAACAAGTGTGGAAACTTCATTTCCAAGTACGTCGTAAACTTTTAATGATACAAAACTGTTTACCGGAAGCTGGTAGCTTATAGATGTTGTCGGGTTAAACGGATTAGGATAATTCTGTGAAAGTGTAAATGCAGAAGGACCTATCGCAGCTTCCACAGTACTTGAATATTTATACGCACCGTTAAAATCCACCTGTTTCAGTCTGTAATAATAAGTAACTAATGAGGCTCCCGGCAGGTTATCTGTGTAGGAATAATGCTGAGGCTCAGTTGTTGTTCCTCTGCCTCCTACAAATCCAACCTTACTCCATTCAGCCTTATCTGTACTTCTCTCAATTTCAAAACCGCGGTTATTTGTTTCCGTAGCAGTTGTCCAGGAAAGATTAACCTTGTTCCCTTTAACAGAGGAAGAGAACGAAACGAATTCTACAGGAACTGGTTCTACCGCTATATAGCTGTAGTAAACATCCTCCTCATTATTGAAAGTAGCTGCCCATGCCAGCCGTGCACCGCCGCTGTCAGAAACCATATGGAAGTAATCGCCCATCTTGTTCTGGTTCGGCCAGCCTACATGAGGATCAAAGTAATCAGAGAGCCTTTCATTCTGCGCCCAGGTAACCCCGGCATCGGTTGAATTTGTATAATATAAAGCTGAGAGATTGGTTCCGGGGTGATCCCTTGTATCCAGCCATACCACGTCAATGCGCCCTGTCGGGGCAACCGACATGGTGCCGAACCATTGGTATGCATTTGTACCGGGATCATCATTCACCTTTATAGAAGAACTGAATGAAGAGCCTCCGTTGGTGCTTCGCGCAAACCTTACGTCCAGCGGATCGCTGCCTGAAGGCACAACAGAACACAGAAGGTATATGTTGCCGTTTGTAGGACCGCCGGAAGTATCTATTGCTATAGATGTTTGTCCTCCCAGTCCGTCAGGATTAGGATTGATACCGTACGTAATATAACCGCCGAGACTCACGGTAGTAGCCATATCCCAGGTAACCGTCTGACCGGCTATCTGTGCATTTGAAGATTTCGCAACAACGAAATCGAACGAACCGGATGCACCTATGTAAAGGTTGCCGTTAGCATCTACCATAATCGTTCCCCAGGAAGGGTCATCGGGAACAGTTGTGCAATTCCCGAAACTTGCGCCGCCGTCTGTTGAGCGGGTAAAGAAATCGGGATAGCAGGTGCTGAAGAAGCTCGTCCAGAAAGCGTAAATATGACCCGAGCCCGGACCATCGGTTTTATCTATAGTCATCCATTGTTTATCTCC
>DATFVA010000432.1:0-5681 GCA_035260565.1 Ignavibacteriaceae bacterium
TCCCGTGTCCCACAACAATCTTTACATTCGGAATTCTTCTCTGGACAACAAAAAAGATTCCCGGTTATGTTTTAATAATTCCGCTTATCTGGGCCGCTTTAGGAATTTCCGCTGCACTGCAGCTCGGAATAAAAGAGGATCTTGGTCTTTTCGCTGCCGGTATACTCTCTGCAGGCTTAATATTTACATCCCGAATAAAAGAACGAAAAGTCAAAACAGCCTGAATTTGCCTCACGGCTGAAAAGCATGGTACACCTGTAAAGCGATTCGCTGAATCGCTTACCGGGCCGCACCTGTGTACATAGTTTCTGTCACTATCTTGCGAATCCTGATGCCCGCATCCAGTAATTGGAACAGCCTGAATCTGTCTGATGTTTTAAGAAGGAAGTTTTAAATCGAAAACTTGTTTGATTGTAAACTTAAGCGTATCATTGACAGGGATTAAAAGCAGCGATGGCCTGTCAACTTTAAAGGCTGTAAGACTGATCTCAAATTTCCCATCCACTATTAGTCTGTCACCGGACCAGTCTGTAAATGCATCCAGTACTATATCTTTTGTCACCCCATGGAAAGTTAGTTTACCGAAGACCATCAGGCTGTCTCCGTTTTGTACCACTTTAGTGCTTACAAATTTAGATGTGGGTATGGATATAGCATTTATTACTTCCATTGCATGTGAATCCCTGTTTGAATTACCGCTGTCAAATGTGGAAACCGGTACTTCAACAAGAACATTCAGTATTTCGTGTTTTGAAGCATCGGCATATATAAGACACAGCGCTTTATGACTGATGGCTTCAACTTCGTGAAGCGGGTGAGTGAGTTTATAAGTTATAAATGACTGTTCCTTATCAGCCTGGTACTTTTTAGGCTGGGCTGAGATTGAGACAACAGCACAAAAAACAAAAATTATAAACAATCCGGTTTTTATTTTCATTAGTCCGCCTGTTAAAAAGTTACTACAATCATTGCTGAGGCAAATACGGCAGTTGTGATATACGCTGCTATCTGATGGAAATGCGCTTTGCTGATATTGAAATGTCTCCGTCCCCCTATCATCCCGCCCAGTATAGGAGTAACAATCATACCTGCTGCGTGGATCCAGGCAAGGGTTTTATGAATCGATGTTGTGCTTTCCTCATCCCTGCGTATCAGAGGCGGGGGAGAGAGTACGGCAAGGACGGCAGTTAAAGAGTATGAGATGATGGTGGCGGCAACAAATGACTGATGAGTATCGCCGGCCTGTCTATGACCGTCAATTACCCGCTGTCCGAAATAATCAGCTGTAAGCATCAATGCAAGGGTGGTAAAACCACCAATCTGGTGTGCTGTAAGCATGGTACGTCTTATACTCAGTTCGTATTCACGTTCTTCAGGCGAGAGCGGATCAACGAGGCCTACCTTGCGCGTAAGCCCGTTCTCACCCCAGAGTAATTTTTCCATAAAGCTCATATTTTCAGGAAACAGTTTAGGCTGGATCTCTCCGAACAGCGAATCTACATTTCCAAATACTGATGTTTCGGTAGAATCGAAATTCACATCCGGTTTTGTGAGTGCAGTATGACCCAGCAGCCGCGTCCCAAAATTTAAATCATCGTCCTGCGATAATTCCTGCGCAAGGACTTTATGAGGAAATAAAAAGATTACGAAATAAAAAAGAATCAGTTTGACTTGAGGATTGGATGAAATTATTAGTTTCCCTTTTTTATTTTTGAAGCCCGGTCTCAAATGATTAAAGCAGGCTCCACTGTAATCTTCCATATTTACTCCGGAAATTGTTTAAACAAAAAAAAGCAGCACCCATAAATATTTGTTAAAAGCCTGATCTTATCCCCCTGAATTATTATTAAGCTTCTAACAAGTTTTTATAAGCGCTGCATTTTTAATTTATTGAAATGAACTTAAATCTAAGCCATTTAATTTCCAAGACTTAATCACGTAACATTTGTTTCCTGTCACATCTTCCGGAGATGGCAGACTAAGAAACTGACATTATCATTCAATACAGTCAGTCCCGATATTTTGGTTTCCGGATTTGAATAAATAGATTGACTGAATGCGGTTGTATTTTACAACCCCTCCTCGCTGATGAGGTATGCAAGTACTGCAATAGCTGCCGATCCTAATTCCAGTTCCCTCGGGTTTACAGCTTCAAGTACATCATTAGCCGAGTGGTGGAAATCAAAGTAGCGCTGCCCGTCTGGATGATATCCTATAAGAGCCTTTGCATTTTTAATATCATTTATATCTGCTCCGCTTCCGCCCTTTTCAACTTCTTCAATATTACATATTCTTAATGCAGGCAGCCATCCTTTTAATTTTGCAATTACCGTCGAATCGGCAGATACCGAAAAGCCGCGTGGAGTAAATGCTCCCGCATCACTTTCTATTGCGGCGATGTGTTTTTCATTTGCAGTATCCGCATAAACCCCGTAAGCCTCTGCACCTCTTGAACCATTCTCTTCATTTATAAACAGGACGCAGCGGATTGTCCGTTTTGGTTTTAGGTTGAGACGACTGAATAAATCGAGAACTTCCATCGACTGCATGCAGCCGGCGCCATCATCATGAGCCCCGGTACCTTTATCCCAGCTGTCAATATGACCCCCGACTACAATTACCTGCTCCGGGAATTCGGATCCTTTAATTTCTCCAATTACATTATATGACTGAGCATCGGGCAGAGTACTGCAGCTAAGCTTTATTCTTAGTTTCAATTCCGGATCTTCTTTGAGGGCTTTTGTTAGAAAATCTGAATCCTTATAACCTGCTGCTGTGCCCGGTATTTTAGGAATAGTGTCGTTATAATACATAACCCCTGTATGAGGGACATTATCAAATTTAGTCGTTATCGATCTTATTATTACAGCAACTGCTCCATACTGAGCGGCTTTAACAGCCCCCAAAACCCGCTTGCCTGCAGCTCTGCCGTAGGCGGCAAACGTATTTACCAGGCTTTCTTTCATCGGTTCATTTATAAATACTATTTTTCCTTTCACTCTTTCCTTAACTGAATCAATTTCATTCAGGTTTTCTACTTCGATAACCGAAGCAGTAATTCCGTTCTTGCCGGTTCCGATGCTTCCTCCAAGTGCGCATATATTTATCTTTCTGCCGGAATATATTCCGTCTGCAATAACTGCTTCTTCAATATTTCCTCTCACCCAATGGGGTACCATAACAGACTGCAGCCATATGTTCTCAAAACCGAGTTCTTTCATTTTGCTTTCAGTCCAGTGAATTGCCTTTATGGAATTTTCTGAGCCGCTCAGTCTTGGCCCTATCGCACACAAATCATTCAGCAAGGAATAAGCTTTGCTGTTTTCTAAAGCAGAGCTCACAATTCTTCCCGCGGTTTCAATGTAGGATTTCAACTTATCTGAAGGAATGTTTTGAGCTTGTGTATGGTTAAGTGCGTTTAATAATAAAATTAACAGAAGGAGCCGGCCGGAGATTTTCAATTCAGTATCCTGAAAATGTTGAAACACTAAAATATTTTATACAATAATACGCAAAGTTTATAATAATATTGTAGATTGATGTTATCATTTTACGGGGATTTAAATGAATAAAATATTACTCCTTGTTATTATATCCTTATGTGTGTACTTCCCGGCAAATGCTCAGGACCTGCCGCATAAGATGACGGATGCGGAACAGCAATTATGGATAAATTATAACCCCCCTGTCAATCCTTTGTTCATATATCCTCCCTCTGGTCCCGTGAGGACAATGGCAGAATGGGAGGAACTCCGGGGAATAATGATCACCTGGACATCATACCCTTCCATACTCAGCCAGATTGTCGACTATGCACAGGAAGAAGGTCTGGTATATATTGTATGCAGCGATTCTAACTCAGTGAAAAGCTACCTTACTTCAACCGGTGTTCCCCTGGTTAATCTCAGGTTTCTTCTGACGGGTTTTAATTCTATATGGTGCAGGGATTATGGTCCCTGGACTATCTACAAACAGGATGTCGATAGTCTAAAAATCATTGACTGGATCTATAACAGACCAAGACCTCTTGATGATATAGTTCCGGAGTTTTTTGCGGATTATATAAATGTACCATTACATCAGACTAGTGCGCCGCCTTATGATCTGATTGCCACAGGCGGAAACTTTATGACGGACGGACACGGAACAGGTTTCTCAAGCAACCTGATCCTTGATGAAAATCCTTCAAAAACAGAGGCGCAAATTGATACTATAATGAAACTATATATGGGGCTTGACCGGTATATTAAAATGACTACTCTTCCTTACGATGGTATTCATCATATTGATATGCATATGAAACTGCTGGATGAAGAGACTCTCCTTGTGGGTCAATATCCGCCGGGAGTAGCTGATGGTCCGCAGATTGAAGCTAATCTTCAACATATATTAAACAACTACCAGACTTGTTATGGAAGGGAGTTTAAAGTAGTAAGAATTCCAATGCCGCCCGATGCAAACGGACTTTACCCCGATCAGGGCGGAATTTACAGAACATACACAAACTCTGTTATTATAAATAAAACGGTTATCGTTCCAGCATACGAATACCAGTACGACACAACCGCTTTCCGGATATACAGGCAGGTAATGCCGGGTTATAATGTTGTCGGAATAAATTCAAATGCAATTATTCCTTCTCTCGGTGCTATTCATTGTATAACCAAGGAAGTCGGGGTTCTTAATCCCTTATGGATATCTCATCCGAAAATAGATGGTGTGGTAGCCTATTCGGGTCCTTATGAAATAGATGCAGGCATAAAGAGCGCTGCAGGGATTTTTGGCGCCAATGTATTCTGGACAACAGACACCTCGGCAGGGTATACCTCCATTCCGATGCAGGAAATTTCACCCGATTCGTTTAGTGCATTTATTCCTTCTCAGACAAATGGGACTGATGTATTTTATTTTATACAAGCTGCATCTAATGACGGAAGAATCACAAGCAAACCGTTAACCGCCCCAGCGGGATTTTACCATTTTGAAGTTGATGCCCCTGTTCCTGTGGAGCTTATTTCTTTTAACACGAAGGTAAGCAGCAATACTGTAATTATTGAATGGAGTACAGCATCCGAAATTAACTGCCGCGGTTATGAGGTTCAGAGAAGTTCAGGCACAGGCAGATTTACTAATCTCGGTTTTGTGAAAGGGAATGGGAACTCCTCAGAAAATTGCGTTTATTCATTTACAGATAAGAACCTTCCTCCGGGAAATTACAATTACAGACTGACCCAGTCAGACTTTGACGGTACAGAAAAGATACTCGGAACAAAAACAGATATTTTTATTGGTCAGACGGATTTTACCCTGGAACAGAACTATCCTAATCCTTTTAATCCTTCAACAACTATCACATATAGTATTCCATCTCATTCGCTTGTTTCCCTGGAAATTTATGATGCTCTCGGAAGACTTGTTAAAACACTATTAAACGAAACACAAGAACCCGGCAGATATTCTGTCGCGTGGAATGGCAGAAACAGTGTAAATGAAAAAGCAGGTTCGGGAATATATTTCTGCAGGATGAAGGCAGGAAATTACTCCCGGTTAAAGAAGATGATTCTCCTCAGATAAATTTCACATGCCCTTTTTAACGACTATCCCGGTTAGAAATTAAGCCGGGATTTTTTTTGTCCGCTCCGAACATATTAAAAAGTAAAGGATTTATACGCCTCAAATAC
>DATFVA010000433.1:0-4397 GCA_035260565.1 Ignavibacteriaceae bacterium
ACCGTATCGTTACCATTATTATCTGTTGTAAGCTGATCAGAAAAAAGCATTAAATAAAATTCTGTATAGGTCTTGTTTTCTTTCCCCAAAAAAGATGCGTGGTCTATATAAAACTGCAGCGCACCTGTACTAACCACAGGAATATCCTGTGCAAAGCAGTTGACAGCGGTTATAACCACCGCAGCAAAAAAAATAATTCCGGTTTTTAATTTATTCCTTGAGTCCACTTAAGGTAATCCCCTTAATGAAATATTTTTGTGCGAAGAAAAAGATAATTAAAATAGGCAATACAGCTGTAACCGAACCCGCCATCAGAAGATCCCATTGAGTCAGGTAGCGGTCCCTGAAAATAGCCAGTCCAAGCTGTACTGTCCTCATACTTTCCGAATTTATCACAATCAGGGCCCAGATAAAGTCATTAAATACACCCATAAATGTGAAAATAGCCAGTGTTGCCAGTGCCGGTTTTGAAAGCGGTACAATAATTTTCCGGAGGATAGTCCATTTGCTTGCACCGTCTATTACAGCCGCTTCTTCCAGTTCCTTCGGAATAGTCATAAAAAATTGTCTGAGCAGGAAAACCCCAAAGGCAGATGCGAGTCCCGGAACGATCAAAGCCTGGTACGAATCAACCCAGCCCAGCCAATATAAAACCATAAAGCTTGGGATCATTGTAACATTATACGGGATCATCATTGTGCCGAGGAAAATAAAGAATAGTACATTCCTGCCCCAGAATCTAAGACGGGCGAAAGCATAGGCGGCCATTGAGCAGGTGACGAGCTGACCAAGAGTCACCAGGACAGCCACAAGGATGCTGTTAAGGTAATACCGCCCGAAGGGGGCTGCTTCGAATACTTTTAAATAATTATCGAAATGAACTACTGATGGGAACCATTTAGGAGGGTACACATATATCTCCCCCATATCCTTTACCGAGGTAAGGATCATCCATATAAACGGAGCCGCCGTAAAGAAAGCGAGCACGTATATAAATATGTGTTCGGAAATGTTCTTAACAATAGTAGATTTTTTTGCCATCAGCCGCCGTAAACGTAAACTTTGTTTTTCATATATTTTACCTGAAGCAGTGTAAGAGCGAATAAGATTGCAAATAATACATATGCCGCTGCAGACGCATAGCCCATCTCGAAATACTTAAATGCATGCTCATAAACATAGAACACCATTACTTTTGTTGCACCCAGCGGTCCACCGGAAGTTAAAACATATACTATATCAAATACCTGGAACGAACTTATCATCGACATGACCATAATAAAAAATGTTGTCGGTGCCAATAGAGGAATAGTAATATTTTTAAACTTTGCCCAT
This sequence comes from Ignavibacteriaceae bacterium, assembly GCA_035260565.1. Lineage (GTDB taxonomy): Bacteria > Bacteroidota > Ignavibacteria > Ignavibacteriales > Ignavibacteriaceae > DATFVA01. The sequence continues at coordinate 1,336 of DATFVA010000433.1, forward strand.
TGACCGGCTCCGTCAATTTCAGCTGCTTCGTAATAATTCTCAGGTATCGCCTGCAGTCCTGCTGCAAATAAAACCATATTTATACCGAATGTTTTCCATACGCCCATAACAATTAATGCAAACATTGCCGCGGTCGGATCATTAAGCCAGTTTACAGGATCGAATCCGAAGAGTCCGATAAAATAATTGACAAGTCCGAAATTTGGATCGTACAGCCACCGCCAGATAACTGCCGCTGCAACGGGAGAAATAATAACAGGAGCGAAGAATAATGTGCGAAGCAATTTCTTTCCGAAGATTTTTTTATGAAGTATATAAGCCACAAGGAGTGAGAAACCCATGTTCAGAGGGATTGTACCGAAAGTATAGTATGCAGTATTTTTTAATACACTCCAGAATTCTGCACTCTGAAACATCCTGATGTAATTATCAAGTCCTACAAAAGTCGTCTGCCCGCTGAACATATTCCATTTCTGAAAACTTAGATAAAAAGAAAAGATTACCGGAAAAAGAATAAATGCACTGAAAATTATGAGAGTAGGTGAAAGAAAAAGAAGTGCTGAAGGCAGGTCGCCTTTTTTATTTTTTTTCTTGTAACGGACAGGCGGCCTCTGCGAAGTTTTTCCGGCCTCAAGCACTTTGTCTACCTGAACTGAAGGTACTGTGTTAAACAATTTTCTATTTCTTATTTATTGCTTTGTTCGATTTTACTGCTGCTTCATCGAGGGCTTTTTTAATATCGACCTTTCCCAGGGTGGATCTTTCAATGGCCTGAGAAACGTTCTGCGTCACTTCGAGTGCTCCATAATCGATTGGGCGCTGTGCCTGCCCGACATCCATCTGATCAACAAATACTTTGAAATCAGGATTCTCAGTAAGGTACTTCTGAAATTCAGGAACATTATGGACAGCGTGCCTGATAGGCAGGTATCCGGATTTCATTGCCCAGAATGCCTGTACATCGGGACGTATCATCCACTTCAAGAACTTCCATGCTTCTTTTGGGTGCTTACTTTGTTTAAAGATAGCGAGATATTCGCCGCCGACTACAGTCGCTTGTTTTTTCGGACCTGCCGGAAGAGGAGCAAATGCCCAGTTAAGGTTCTTAAGAAGATCTTTATACCTGGGGAGGTTCCAGGGACCGTCCATTGCCATTGCAAGTCTTTTAGAAGTAAAGGCTACATCAAAATCAGTTGTGAATGAACTCAATTTTTGTTCCTGGTACATCTGCTTCCATAGTGTTAGGGCTTCAACGCCAGGTTCCTCATTGTACATTACATGAGTTTGTGCAGAATCAATCAGGTAACCTCCGGCCTGCCATAGATAAGGCATAAACTGCCAGACCATCCAGGGTCCCTGGGGACCTGCAGCAGGGAAGACCGGAACAAAGAATCCCACCTGTTCAAAAATACCGTCGTTGTTTTTATCAATTGTTAATTTCTTTGCATATTCGTGGAGTTCATCCCAGTTTTTAGGAGGATGATCAGGATCAAGACCCGCTGCCTTAAACATATCCTTATTATAGAGAAGAGCAAGGTTTGTAGCTTCCATAGGTAAACTGTAAAGTGTCCCCCTCCAGGAAGACTGAAGTCTAAGCGCAGGATAAATGTCATTCAGATCTTCATCAGAAATTCCATCGTCCCCTTTAATAAAATCATCCATTTTATAAATTGCATCTGCATCAACAAGATCTTCCATAAAATCCGAATGGAGCCAGGAAATATCCGGGGCAGTCTTACTCTGAATAGCCGTAATTAACTTCTGAATTAGCGCATCTCCCGTAGGAATATACTGCGCATTAATTGTTATACCCGGATTTTCTTTTTCAAATTTTGCTATGAGTTCATTCAGAGCCGGGATGGTCGATGATACAAAACTATGCCAGAAAATTACTTCAACTTTTCCGTTTCCGGAAGGTTCATTTTTATCTCCCCCGCAATTAAGTGCAGCAAAGGATAAAAGGATTGCGGCTAGTAAGGTGTATTTTTTCACTTATGCCTCTTAATGATTATGATGGCCGGAACGCAGTTCCTGCTGGTGACTCCCATTTTCCGGAGAACTAATAATAAAGTATTATTTAACGCAAACGTTTGCGCAATTTTATGAAAGTTATACTTCAGGTAAACTTTCTAACGACTATAGGAATTAAACTTAGAACTCTCTTCTCAATGGATCAGCTAATTCGCAACTGCCATTTTTGCAGTATCTGATATCTTCTTTACTGAACCCCGGATAACCAGTTCAGATTTAAGCACAATCTTTCTATGATCGATCTTTCCTTTGGATCTCAGACCGTCAATAAGAAGTTTAACAGCAACTTCTCCCATTATTTCTTTAGGTTGTCTTACTGCAGTAAGCGGAGCAAGCAGAAATGGAGCAAAATCGACATCATCAAATGAAACAAGCGACAGATCGTCGGGAATGACAAGTTTTTCCTCGGATATCGCTTCAAGCGCCCCCAGTGTAATTAAATCACTGGTTGTAAAAATCGCAGTGGGACGTTCTTCCAGTCCCAGCAAAAATTTTGTTTCTATGTAACCGTTCTCTTTTCTGAAATCCTTTCCAACTATGTAATTTGTATTAACTCCTATACCGCCGGCCTTCAATGCATCAAGATAACCTTTAACGCGGGCATTATTAGTATATGTGTCCGGAAGCCCCTGAATAACGGCTATCCGCGTATGGCCCATTGAAATCAGGTATTCGGTTGCTTTGTAAGCCCCGGTATAGTTATCAACAACAACAGAGCTGGAATCAAGCTCATCGAAACTACGGTCAAGCAGTACAAGCGGAACAGAATCATCCATTAATTGTTTGAAATGAGAAAAAATTGTTCCGACCGGCATTACTATAAATCCATCCACTCCTTTACTTAGCAGCAATTCAACCTGTTCAAGTTCGGTATTAATGTCTTCGTCGGTATTGCATACAATAAGGCTGTAGCCCGCATGGTAGGCATGAGTCTGAATTATTCTTGTAACATGTGCAAAAAATGGATTGGAAATATCAGGGACAATAAGTCCGATTGTGTGAGTTTTTTTGAGTCTTAATCCCCTGGCTAA
>DATFVA010000434.1:0-7700 GCA_035260565.1 Ignavibacteriaceae bacterium
CCTCACTTTCCTCATGCTTTCATATTACAGAAGCTCGGGAACACAAACCGAAATAAGCATTAATAATGAAGCAATCATAACAGGTACTGGCATTGCACAGTCATTATTTGATGAAATACAAGGAAAAGCATTCGACGAAAATACGACAACATCTTCAGTAAGCGATCCTAATGATCTATCTACTTCACCCGGGAAAGATCCGGGAGAATCCCTTCGTTCTTCATTTGATGACGTTGATGACTACAGTACATATGCTACGAATGATACGCTTAACAAGTTAGGAGTTTTCCATTCGGATATTGATGTTCACTACGTATCGGCATCGGATCCTGATGTCAACAGTTACACGAGAACATTCGCCAAGCGGGTTGATATTACCGTAACAAATAATTACCTGACAGATACTTTAAAGCTCAGCCAGGTAATTTCTTATTAAGGAAAAACACAAATGGGCAGTTTAATAGATATTCTTGGTTCTTTTGCAATAGGGGGGATGGTGGTCCTGATGATCATAGCTTTCAATTTGAAGATGCAGGAAGATTCAAGGGAAACCTTCAGCAATCAGAATGTTCAGGGTAATACAGCTTCTTCGGCGGAAGTTTTCGATTATTATTTCTATAAGATAGGTTATAAGGCTCCGGGAGAAAAAATAATATATGCGGATTCAAATTCAATAAAATTTGCTGCGGATATAAATAATGACGGAACACCGGATACAACCCGTTTTTTTCTTGGTCCAAAATCAGAAATGAGCAATACCGAGAATCCCGACGATATGAAACTTTACCGGCAGGATAACAGTGCGGCGCCCGTTATGGCTGATATTGTCACACAATTTAATCTCACATATTACGACTCACTTAATGCGGAAATTAATTATTCCGTTCTGGGAAGTTCTTCCGAAAGATCTAAGATAAGAGGTATAAAGATCAACCTGAAGATTGAAAGTCAGGATAAAAGCGGTGACTATTTCCCTGTAGTCGAATGGCAGAAATTGATAAGACCAAAAAATTTAATCTGAAGGATTTAGATAATGGGAAAAATGATTTTAATCTTACTGCTGGGAACGATTGTAATATTCGGAGTTCTCAACATAAATATTAATAACGGGTTGAACCTGGCTACCGATAAAAGTCTTGAGTTATATGCTGCAGCCGGCGCAAGGAATGTAGCCAACAGCGCTGTGCAGCTGCTGATTGCCAGACTCGGTGATAATAATGCCTACAGGGTCAATTCTCCGGCGGAGACTGATTTGCTAGGCGGCAGCGCGGAATATACGGTTATAGATGACATCATCGGTACGGACACGCTGGTGAAAATAAACGTACAGGGAACGTATATGGGAGCAAATTCAAATATCTCCGCGCACGTTAAATTTCCTGACGGCGGGTCGCCGGTATTTCCCGCGGCAGTTTTAGCAGCCATAACCACAAATAATCCAGTGCAGACACTCGGCAAGCTGATTGTCGACGGACGAGATCACGACCTGAACGGAAATCTTCTTCCTGGTAAAGGCACCCTCGGAATATGGACAACAAATTCATATTCAAGAGGAGGCGCAAGTACTGTAGGCGGAACTTATGAGAAGAAAGACTATGCCCCTTCTAAAAAATATTCCTCGGATATAGTATCTTCAAATCAAACCTGGCCCGACGGCTATCCTTCAACTCCTGAAGGCATACTTGGCGGTTCAGACAAAGGCTACCCAGAAGGAAAACTGAAAAGTATAGCTATGAGCGGATCTGACGGCAGCCAGTACGTAACGGATCCTTCAATGCTGACATATCCGCTAAAAGGCATAACGTACGTAGAATTAGGGAATGATGAAACCTGGCAGTCAATGAATATAGAAGGTTCAGGGATCCTCATCGTTCACAATAAAGAGCTGAATGCAAAGATGAAGAATCTGAACACAGGGACCTTTAAAGGTTTACTGGTAGCCGACGATATCGTCCACATTCATGCTGAAATTATCGGGGCTGTTGCATCACTTACTCCCAATCCTTCGGAGGGCAACTGCATAGGAAACGGAGACGGATCTGTTTTGTTCTCTTCAGAAGCAATTATGTCGGCTATGCCCTCAGGCGGAACTGATCCGATCTTAGGATTCGGCTTTGGGAAGCATAGAGTAGAGTTATTCGACTGGTACGAATAATTTAAGAGATAATATGCAGCCGGAATTTTCAGTATAATTTGAAAATCCTCATTCTATATTCATGCCATCAGATGTTTTGTTAATCATTCCGGTTAAAACTTTTACCCTACCCAATCTTTAAGAAATTCCTGGTAATGTACCGGTTCGAATTCAATAAACTCGTACCTGGCTGCTTTTTCTTTTTGGTAGGGATCATTACTGAAAAATTCTTTTACTCCTTCAGCTGTTTCCCCGCGGGCCGCTATCAGCCCTCCTGTCCTTGGAACCAGGGGACCTGAAAAAAGCACAATGCCATCTTTATATCCTTTATGAAGGAATTCCCTGTGGCGGGGTCTGATCTCATCAATCTTTTCGACTGATTCAAGATAGTGTATAAATATTAAAAAGTGTTTCATATAAATATGCTGCTGTTAAGTATTCAGTGTCAGCCCGGTTGAAAACCGGAATGTATTTAGTCTTCTGTTCACAGCCATTTGAAATTGGGTAAAAATCAATCGTTAATATTTCATAATGATAAAATATTATTTAAGGAAGTTGCCAATAGCTACTCCGATAAAAGTTGCAATTGCGTAACCAAGTGTTCCGCAGAGGACTGCAGGGATCACAAGGTCTTTCCACTTACGTGCAACGGCCATAGCGGCTGCTGTAGTAGGGCCTCCCATATTTGCATTCGATGCGATTACGATTTCCGCAAGATCTAGCTTGAATATTTTTCCGGCTGCAAGGATAAATACCAGGTGAACAAATAATATTACTGCTGCAAAGAAAAATAATATAGGCCCTACCCGAAGTACGACGTATAGATTTGCACTTGCTCCGATTACGACGAAGAAAACCTGCATAAGAAGGGCACCGATCTGATCCGCACCTTCAATTGTTCCAACCTGCTTCGGAAGGACGGTAGCAACGAAAACAACTATTGCAGTTATTATGAGTATCCCGCTCCCCTGAATATTTATGAAATCAGATAATCCGAATCCAACAGCGCAGATGCTGAATGCCAGTGCGAGCGCCTTGGCCATATTAATCAGGTCGGGTTTTTTCTGTTCTTCGACGGTAATATGCTCATCCGAATTTATTGCTTTTTCATCGTGTTTGGTGGCATAAGATCTTTTCAGTAAAGCCACCGAAGGCAAAGCGAAAAGTATAATAAAATAAGCGGCCATAACAAGATTGTCGGCTGCTACTCCTGCTGTAAGCAAATCACCTGCATTTAATTTCAACGCTGCTGCCGTTGCTACATAATTCATTGAACCGCCTATATAGGTGGAGCAGAATATGCCTGCCAGTTTCCAGCCCTCGGGACCTAAGGAAAATATGGCGAATGAAACAAGTGTCCCGATGATTGTTCCTATTGCACCGAAGAAAAAAGCAATTAATGTTGGTCCTGCTTCCTTTATAATTTTCCTGAGGTTTGCCTTGAACAGAAGCAGGGGGATGGCAAGCGGAACAAGGTATGACCAGACCATATCGTATGCGGGAGCCATGGTCGGTATTATTGAAAGATTCGATAAAATAAAAGCTGCAATAATTGCAATTACAACAGCAGAAAGTTTGGATCCTATTTTTGACTTTTCTGCCCAAAGACTGAAAGCGGCTATTATAAAAAGAACTGCCCATATTCCCCAATGGTTATCTGCACCGATTAGTGTTCCTTCAAACAATAACGCCTCCAGGTAAATTTCTGAAAAGATATGGAACAGAGATCATTTTACTGAATCCCCGTCGTCAATCCAAATCCAAGATTATAACCTGTATTCGGAATTGAGATAGGTAGTTTCCCGGTGATATTAATTAGTCCAGTTACTGCATCTAAGGCAGCCTTCTGTGAAACTTCGGCACCGCCGTATGAACATAAGTAAACTTTTGCTGAAGGCAAAACGGAAAGAAGGTAGGGGTCGTCAAGACTAATTACAATGACAGGTTTTTTACTTTTTAATATCTCTTTTATGAATTTCTCATGGTATGCCAGCATCAGGATGTCTTTTTCAGACCGGAGCCTCATAAAAACAGGAAGGAAGATGATGTCTGAACCACGGATAATTCTGAGTGCATTACTGTAATCCCTGCCGGTGCTTTTCCTGTCGATAAAAAGTGATTTTGTTTTCTTGAAAATGCGTTCTGTGAGCTGACTGAAAATTTCCTTTTTATCAGTTTTTAATCCATCTGATAATGTAATACATCCTACTTTAATTGAAGAGGAAGTATCGACAGGTATAATATTGCCTTCATTCTTAACTAGTGTTATCGACTTCTTTGCTATTTCGTCGGCAAGTTTATAATTACTGTTTTGTATTGAATCAATTTCACTGATAATATTCTTTTGAACCCTGCTTTTCTGCAATTCAAGCCACCTTTTAGCTGCGAGTATTTTTCTTACGCTATGATTTATTCTTTCTTCGCCGATTAAGCCGTCCCTGACTGCGGATACCAATGCACTGATGGTAAGTTTATCATCGGGCGGCATTAAAAGTATATCGCTGCCGGCATTTACTGCCATAACTGCCGCATCGACAACAGAAAAATATTTAGTTACCGCATTCATATTTAATGCATCGGTAACAATCAGACCATCGAAATTAATTTCATTCTGCAGCAGATCAGTAACCACTGCTTTGGATAAACTCGACGGGATCTTGCTTTGACCCTGCAGGGCGGGTACATAAAGATGACCTACCATAATGGATTGGACGCCTGCTTTAATTGACTGAACAAAAGGCACCAGTTCATTCTGAAACAGCTCGGAACGGCTACCGTTTATAACCGGCAGATCGAGATGAGAATCTACCTGTGTATTCCCATGTCCCGGGAAATGCTTGGCCGTGGTGATTACCCTTTCATTTTTGGAACCGGCAATAAAAGCAATAGTATAGCTGGAAACAATTTCTTTATCCTCTGAAAAAGAGCGGATATTGATGATAGGATTCAGGGGATTATTATTTACATCAGCGACAGGGGCAAGGTTTTGTCTAACTCCAAGAGCCTTGCTGTCATTCGCAATTGCACGTCCCATTTCGTAGGCATAAAAAATATTTCCTGTAGCGGCAACAGCCATATTATAAGGGAATTCTACGGCATCTTCTATTCTTGAGCCAAGTCCTCTTTCAAAGTCGGAGGATATAAGCAGGGGGATGGCGGAATCATTCTGGAGTTTGCCGATCATTTTCTGTTCTGATGCAGTTTCGCCCTGGAAAAATATTATCCCTCCTATTTTTGATTCTTTAACGAGTTTATCTATTCTTTTGAACTCGGCTGTATTCGTGTCTGCATTAAATCCTTTAGACCAGCTCATGACCATCTGCGCGCATTTTTCTCTAAGAGTGAGATCTTTTAATCTTTTTTCAATCCAATCCTTGTCTTTGTTATCAAGTTTAAAGACATGAGGAAATTCGGGATAGATTTTGTCGGGAACCCTGTTGGAAAATATTTTGTCAATGTTGATTAATGAAGGATTAATAGAAGGCGGATATAAAGCAAATATCAGCAGCGTTACAAATGTAAAGGCGAAGTTATTTCTGTGCACTTTTTTCTTCATGTCTATCTACAGCTTTGATTATCAGGTTATGAAGTTCGGGTCTTATTTTTATTAGCTTATTATTATTTCTTGTGGGATAAACGCGGTTGGTAAGGAATACAACAAAGAGGTTTCTTTCAGGATCAGTCCATACCGATGTACCTGTAAAACCGGTGTGGCCATATGATCTATTACTGAATAGGCTCCCGGCGGATGAGCCGGCAGCAGACTTAATATCCCAGCCGAGCCCTCTCTGATTCGATTGCTTCGATGTAAACAATTTTACTATCGAGGAATCAATAATTCTTTTCCCTTCAAACACACCTTTCTGCAGAAGCATCCGGAGCAGTTTTGAAATATCACCTGCAGTTGAAAACAACCCGGCGTGCCCGGAAACTCCATTTAGAAGGGAGGCGGTTTCATCGTGAACTTCCCCGATCAGCAGACGGTTTCTCCAGTATTTATCGAATTCAGTAGGTGCAATTCTGAACTTCAATGCTTCAGGGGGATTATAATAAGTATCATTCATCCCGAGAGGCTTAAATATTTCGGCATTGCAAAATTTATCCAGGGGTCTTCCTGTAACTTTTTCAATAATCTTTCCGAGAACTATCATCCCCAGGTCAGAGTAAACCGTTTTTGTTCCAGTTGGATATAAAAGAGGGGTGGAATAAATATCATTTAATACTTTGTCTGGCGAATCGTAGAGTGCATAAAATTTCTTGTAAGCAGGAAGACCGCTATTGTGAAGCAGGAGATTTTTAATTGTAATATTCTCCTTTCCGCTTTTACCAAACTGAGAGATATACCTGGCAGCGTTATCATTTATTCTAAAAAGACCTCTGTCGACGCATATCATTGCCGCAGTAGTTGCAGCAATTACTTTTGTAAGTGAAGCAAGATCATAGATGGTATTCGTTTTTACACGGGAAGAGCTGTCGTCATAAATAAGATGTCCGAAGGCGTTTTCGAAGATGATTTGCCCATCCTTCCAAACAAGAAGTACGGCGCCGGGGAAGGCACTATCTGCTATTGATGTTTGAATTAAATTTTCTGCTTCTCTGAAGGCAGGGTTCAGGATCGTATCATTTCCTGCATCTGTCTGAATTTTTACTGCTGAACCTGCAGTTTTAATTTGTTTCTTACCGGGAGTATTGCAGGAAAAAAAGTAAAGGACGATCATTAATAAAAAAATAAGATCCGCTTTATTTTTCATTGGATTTCTTCCCGAAACCAGGGTCTATCTTCAGGAACTTTGTAATAACAAAAGCCGGAATTGTAGAAACCGTAACCCATACGAAGAAATATTTATATCCCAGTACAGACTGTATCCAGCCGCTGACCATTCCCGGCACCATCATTCCTAAAGCCATTAACCCGGTTGCGATTGCATAATGAGCTGTTTTATGATTGCCATCCGAAATGTAAATAAGAACGAGCAGGAATGCTGTGAACCCGAACCCGTAGCCAAACTGTTCTATTGCCACCATTATATTTATTATAAGCAGGTTAGTATTCTGAGAAAAAGAGAGGTAGACATAAACAAGGTCAGGCAGATTTATTGCAATCAGCATCCACCAGAGCCAGTATTTCAATCCTTTCCTGGCAGCAAGAAATCCGCCGAGGAGTCCCCCCAGGGTTAAAGCTGCTACACCGACAGTTCCGTAAATAAAACCGACGTTCTCGGTTGAAACAGCAAGGCCTCCGGCATTTACGGGATCTTTAAGAAAAGGGATTGTCAGCTTAGCGAGCTGTCCTTCGCCGAAGCGGTAAAATAGGATAAAAAGAAGAATTACAAGAATCTGATCTTTTTTGAAAAAAGAAATAAAAGTTTTGACAAATTCTGCTAATACAAATTTATAGCTGATCGTATCTGCGGGTTTATCACTGGATGGGTAAGGCAGTATGAAATTATGGTAGAGAAAAAGGAGAAAGAATATTATACCGAGGCCGGCAAGTGAGAGCATCCAAGCCATTGGTATATCATTTAATTTGACTTCGAGATGACCCGCAAATATGACGAGAAGTCCG
>DATFVA010000435.1:0-3641 GCA_035260565.1 Ignavibacteriaceae bacterium
GTTCAGCGGGGGTATAGGTATTTTCAGGTTCGTCCCGTCGCTCACCGGATTCAGGCCGATATTTGCCTCCAGGATAGCCTTATCAACAGCATTAAGGATAGTCTTATCCCATGGAGTAAATGAGAGTGTATGTGCATCAAGTACATTGAGATTACCGACCTGGTTAACCGGAGTCATATTCCCATAATAGTCAACTTTTATTCCATCCAGCAATGCAGTAGTAGCTTTTCCGGATCTTATTTTTGATAGTTCTCCTCTAAGTGCATCTATGGATTTATCCATTCTGGATTTTGCATCTTTTATTATTTGTTCCATAGCCTCCTCTTTGATTTAATTTTCTGCTGCCAATTGATGGTTATTGATCATAGTGCCGATTGGATTTCCTTCAGCAAGGTGCAGAAGATTGCCAGGGATGTCCATATTAAACACAATCATAGGCAGATTATTTTCCTGGCAAAGGCTTACGGCAGTCAGATCCATAACGCGAAGGTTTTTTTTCAATATATCAAGATAAGAAATGTTTTCGTATTTAACCGCTTCGGGATTTTTTTCGGGATCAGCATCGAAGACTCCATCCACCCTGGTTCCCTTAACTATAACGTCCGCTTCAATTTCAACGGCGCGCAATGAAGCAGCTGTATCAGTTGAGAAATAGGGGTGACCCGTACCGGCGCCTAATATTACTACTCTTCCCTTTTCAAGGTGCCTGATCGCTCTTCTTCTTATATACGGTTCAGCAATTTCATCCATCTTAATTGCGCTCATCAGCCTGGTTTGTATCCCGGTCTTCTCTATCGCATTCTGAAGCGCAAGGGAATTTATCATTGTTGCAAGCATTCCCATCTGATCTCCTGTTACCCTGTCAATTCCCTGGTCGCTGGCACTTAACCCGCGATATATATTCCCTCCGCCTATTACAATTCCAAGCTGTACACTAATTTCATGAACTTTTTTGATCTCTTCCGCAAAAAATTCGAGCACATTATGATCTATGCCAAATCCTTTTTGTCCCATCAGCGATTCCCCGCTTAGTTTCAGCAATATCCTCTTATATTTCAATTTCTTATTCACAAGCATCTTTCGTATATATTATTTAATTCTACGATATTTTCAGTTTAAATATAAAAAAAGGTCTTAAATTATTTAAGACCTTTGTTTCAGAATCAATAATTATTTGTTCTCATCACCCAGATGGAACCTGCGGAAGTGATCTATTTTAACTTCGGATTTATGTTTAGTATTGAATTCCTTTAGCAAATCACCGACAGATTTAGAATTGTCTTTGATATAAGCCTGTTCAACCAGGCAGTTTTCCTGGTAATACTTATTCATTTTACCCTGTGCAATCTTATCGAGTATCTGGTCAGGTTTTCCTTCCTTACGTGCAACTTCTTTATAGATCTCAATCTCTTTTTCAATCAAAGTTTTCGGAACTTCCTCCCGGTATACGCATATCGGTCTCATAGCAGCAACCTGCATTGCAATATCCTTACCCAGTCCGGACAGTTCGGGCGCTGCATCACCTGCATTATTAAAAACTACAATCACACCTAATTTTGATCCGGGGTGAATATAGTCAACAATAATTCCGTTATCAGTACTCTCCGCCGAAATCCGCGAAACTTCAATTTTTTCACCCACTTTTCCCATAACGTCATGGAGATTATTTTTAACATCAGAATTCTTTTCCACCAGATCTTCAACAGAAGAAGGCATGGTTTCGGCAGCTTTATCGGCTACAAGATTTGCAAAGTTCACAAAGTCTTCACTATTGGCCACGAAATCGGTTTCACAATTAACTTCTACAATTATACCTGATTTTTTATCACCTGAAATTCTTGTTAATATTAATCCTTCCCCGGCTGTTTTCTCGGCTCTTTTTGTTGCGACAGCCTGGCCTTTCTTCCTGAGAATTTCAATAGCTTTCTCCATGTCGCCATCAGCTTCAATCAGAGCTTTCTTGCAGTCCATCATACCGGAACCGGTTTTCTGTCTTAATTCATTTACCTGTTGAGCAGTAACTGTCATTTCTAAATTCCCTTTCAATTAAAATTATTCGGCAGCGGATCCTTCTTTTCCAACAGAAGATTCCCGCTCTCTTTCTTTTTTGACTCTTTCCCTCTCGGCAGCTTCTTCGGCTTTAACCTCCTTAGCTTTCGCTACTCCTTCGATCACAGAATCCGCCATAAATTTTACAATCAATTCTATAGTATTAACAGCATCGTCATTAGCAGGGATAATATAATTTATCGGATCAGGGTCACAGTTCGTATCTACAACTGCAAATACGGGAATATTAAGTCTTAAAGCTTCTTTAACGGCAATAGATTCTTTTTTAATGTCTACTACGAATAGGGCGCCCGGAAGCCTGTTCATCGTCTCTACACCTTCAAGAACTTTTTTCAATTTATCTTTTTCACGAGTTAAAAAGAGTCTCTCTTTTTTCGTAATTTTATCAAAAGTTCCGTCGGTTTCCTGTTTCTCAATACTATTCAGTCTTTTAACGCTTTTTCTGATTGTAGAGAAGTTGGTCAGCATACCGCCGAGCCATCTTTCACTTACCCAGTTCATCTCACATCGTTTAGCTTCGCTTTCGATCACACCTTTTGCTTGTTTCTTTGTTCCGACAAACAATACTTTTCTTCCGTCTGCTACAAGGCGGGAAAGATTTTCTGCCGAAGAAATAAGCATACTTTGTGTTTTCTTCAAATCGATAATATGAATCCCATTCTTCTCCATGAAGATATAGGGTTTCATTTTTGGGTTCCAGCGGCGTGTTAAATGTCCGAAGTGCGCACCAGCTTCTATGAGCTGAGTTAAATCCAGCTTTTTCATTTTGTCTCCTGTTTACATCCCGTTTTCGGGATCTTCTACTTTCTTCTCTTTTACCTTTCATCCCTATTTGTAGGGACACAGGAGGTAAATCGGAAAGTATGTTTGATTATTATATAATTAATTAATTTTTTGATTCTTTCAGGAACGAGATCAAGTTCAGATTCAAATTCAAGTTCAGATTATCTCTTAGAGAATTGGAATCTTTTTCTTGCTTTGGGCTGACCATACTTTTTACGTTCAACCATCCTGGGATCTCTTGTCAAAAATCCTTCTTTCTTGAGCGCGGGACGATGATCAGGATTCATAACTGTTAATGCCCTGGCAATTCCCAACCTGATGGCCTGAGCCTGTCCTGTTGTTCCTCCGCCATGAACATTAACAAGTACATCGAAGTTCCCCATGGTTTCAGTTACTTTAAACGGATTAAGTATATCCTCCCTGCTTAATAACTGGGGAAAGGCATGTTCAAATTCTTTTCCGTTAACAGTTATTTTTCCATTTCCGTTTCTCAGAATTACTCTGGCAACCGATGTTTTTCTTCTACCTATATGAATAATATCAGCCATTATTTCTCCATTAAACTAATTGATTCAGGTTTCTGCGCCTGGTGCGGATGGGTTTCGCCGGCATAAACTTTCAATTTCTTTATAAGTTTTTTTCCAAGCCTGTTCTTTGGAAGCATACCTTTAACTGCGTTTTCAATAACAAATTCAGGTTTTTTAGCCATCATTTCATCGAATGAACGGGTTTTTAAACCGCCGGGATAACCTGAGTGGTGAGAATAAGTCTTTAAAAATTCTCTTTTG
>DATFVA010000436.1:0-7622 GCA_035260565.1 Ignavibacteriaceae bacterium
TGCCTCGGTACGTTTCTCCATTTGCCTCGATACGTTTCTCCACTTCGTTCCGAAACACTCGGCAACCATCACTACGAAACACTCGGCAACCGTCGTTTCGAAACACTCGGCAACAGTCGCTACGAATACCCGGCAACCGTCGCTTGCGAATACCCGGTCAAAATAAATCGGTAGTGCTGTTCATATATACATATATCACGAGCTGAAGAGGGCTGTGTGAAAATTCAATCCGGAATACAATCCAGCGCAGCTTATGCTGTATTATACCCTGCCCTGTATTAAATAAAAAAGGGAAGGCATTACCTGCCTTCCCTGATTTTTTAATTGACTAATTTTAGTCAGCTAATTATTTAATCAACATCATTTTTTTCACTGCTGTACTTTCACCCGCCTCAACTCTATAATAATATACTCCGCTTGCAAGGTTTGCTCCATTGAACGTTACTTCGTGCGTGCCTGATTTTACTATTCCATTTACCAGACTTGCCACCTGCTGTCCAAGCGAATTGTAAACCTTCAGACTTACAAATCCGTCTTTAGGTACACTGTAGTTTATCCGTGTAGCAGGGTTAAACGGATTAGGATAATTCTGACTTAAGGCAAATTTTGACGGGCCATCAACATCTATTTCTATTACATTTGAGTACTTATAAGAACCGTCAAAATCAACCTGCTTTAACCGATAATTATATTTGCCTGGCAGAAGTCTGGTGTCTTTAAATGTATACGAATGAGGCAAGACGGTAGTACCATTACCTGATATAAAGCCAACATTCATCCAGGATAGTAGCCCGGCTGATTGGCGTTGTAATTCGAAACCCTTGTTGTTGGTTTCGGTTGCAGTCGACCAGTTAAGTACTACATCGTTCCCCACCAGATCAGCAGAAAAAGAATTTAATTCTACAGGGATGCCTCCTCCATTGGAAGTACTGAGAATAGTCCCGAACGCTCCGACTGCTGTTCCCTTATATGTATCTGTAAAACAAACTCCGTACAGGTCGCCTCCATAAAGGCCGGATTGATTTAACCAGGTGTTTCCCCCGTCTGTCGTTCTGAGAATAGTTCCGGATTGACCGACAGCCGTTCCGTTATTTGCATCAGTAAAGGAAACACCCAGAAGAGTAGTAGTCCCCGGGTTAGTTTGACTTACCCAGGTCTGACCGCCATCGGTAGTTTTAAGTATGGTGCTTGAGAAGTCACCGCCGACAGCAGTTCCATGATCAGTATCTGTGAAAGAAACTGATCTGAGAGGAGCACTGGTTCCACTTGTTTGGGCATTCCAGTTCTGGCCTCCATCCGTTGTATGAAGAATTAAACCGTTTGTTCCGACAACCGTTCCGTTATTGGCATCAGTAAAATTCACACCGAACAAAAGCTCTGTGGTTCCGCTTGTCTGGCTGACCCAGTTCTGTCCGCCGTCTGTTGTCCTGATGATTGTGCTGTTCAAAAATCCTATTGCTGTGCCTGTATTTATATCGGTAAAACAAACACCATAGAGATAGTCGGAAGTACCGCTTGTCTGACTAACCCAGCTGTTTCCTCCATCCGTTGTTCTGAGAATAATACCATCATCTCCCACAACTGTTCCGTGATCAGCATCAGAAAAAGATACCCCGAAAAAGTTAATGCCGTCCAGTGAATCAACAAGACCGCTTGTCTGTACGATCCAGGAATTTCCGCTGTCAGTTGTTCTTAAAATAGTTCCGGAAGGATATCCATATCCAACAGCAGTTCCCGTATTTGCATCAACAAAGGAAACTGAATAAAGATAATCTGTTGAAACTGTACCCTGTCCGTTCCAGGTATTCCCTCCGTCTGTTGTCGTAAGGATCGTACCGCTGTTGCCGACAACTGTTTCAGTATTTGCCGAAGGAAATGACACAGCATAAAAATGTTCGATCGTCCCGGTTGTCTGTTCCGACCAGCTGGTTCCTCCGTCTGTTGTCCTGATTATTATGCCTGTACCGCCCAGGTCAAAGCCGACTGCTGTCCCGTTATTTGCATCCGTAAATGAAACGCCGTAGAGGATTTTAGAGGTGCCGCTTGTTTGGGGCGACCAGGTTTGTCCTGCGTCGGTTGTATGCAGGATAGTTCCGCCATCGCCAACCACGGTACCATTATTTGCATCGGCGAAGGTGAGATCAAAAAGAAAGACTGAACCCGGGTTCGAAACATTAGTCCAACTGCTGCCGCCGTCTGTCGTTCTGATAATAGTACTTTCTCCTAATGTTCCTCCGATAGCAATGCCGTTATTTGCATCCGTAAAATACACCGCAAATAAGTTGTTGCCGGTACCGCTTGTTTGAGTATTCCATACAAGTCCTCCGTCGGTAGTAGTCAGTAACGTCCCTGCAAGTCCTACGGCAACACCATGGGAAACATCAGTAAAATACACACCGCGGAGATCTTCCGATATACCGCTTGTCTGGCTTGACCAGGTATTTCCGCCGTCAGTTGTTCTTAAAATGATCCCGGCTTCCCCGACAGCTGTTCCTGTATTTGCGTCCAAAAAAAAGACATCCCAGAGATTGGTTGTTGTTCCGCTGTTCTGGATTATCCAGTTATTTCCACCATCCGTTGTTCTGATAATAGTACCATTGTACCCGACGATCGTGCCGGTATTCGCATCTGTATACGAGGACCCTCTTAAATCATTTCCCTGGGGAAGAGGGTTCTGCCAGACCCACTGAGCATGCAGCGGGGAGCACACGATAAAGAAGGCTGCAATAACTATCATAATGAATCTGATCTTATGTAGTTTTTGTATTAAGTTTTTTGTCATAGTGACTCCATAATTAATTAACTGATAGAATACGTTTTAATATTTTTCTATTTTATTCATTTAACAGGTTAAAATCCTCTAATAGCATCTCGATATAAAGTGAATAATTCCGGAATTTGACAGGGATACCATAGTTAAGTTTTAACCGCTGAAAATACTTTAGTGTATCCTCAGAAATAAATTCCACTTCAGCCAGATCAAGGGTAATTTCTTTAAGATCCATATGTTTTCCTGTTTCATTGCCGGAATCCTCAAATTCGGGTATTTGTTTTACTAATTTGTTGACCGATTCAACTCTTCCTTTTATATAGATTATAGAACTGCCGGATGAATCTTTACGATATATATAATGCATTGCTCTTTGTAATTTTTTGTAATTGAGGGATAAAATTTTGTGCCGGAGGGCAAGCCTTACCCTAAAGTGCCATTATCTGCTTAAAATGAAGAAAATGAAGGTAATAAATGAATTCAGAGGGAGTGAAATATCACCCCGGAATGATATTTAACGCGCAGACTATGATTTTTTCTGTGCAATGAACGGAATTCCCAGTTTCTTCATCCTTGATCTGAGAGTCCCGGGATCTATCTTCAGGATCTCTGCCGCTCCTCCCTCGCCTCTTATTTTCCATCCTGTCTTCTCAAGAACCTGTGAGATGTATTGAAACTCGAGTTCCTGCAGGGAAACCAGATCGCCGTCTCCATTGTTTTTATGATGCGATTTATGAATAACCGGAGAGATCAGGATCTCTTCATCTGTAATAGTATCAGCCTTACAAATAATTACTGCACGATGAATAATATTTTCAAGTTCCCGTATATTTCCAGGATAAGAATAACCATGGAGTATACTGAGAGCGCTTTTTGATATAGCAGTTATTTTTTTGTTCATCATCATGGAAAACCTGCCTATAAAGTATTTTGCCAGTGGTTCAATATCGTCGGGCCTTTCCTCCAGTGATGGAATAGCTATCGTATAGACATTTATCCGGTAAAACAAATCTCTCCTGAACCTGCCCTGTTCAACTAATTCTGCAATGTTATGATTTGTTGCTGCAATTATCCTGACATCAACACTCAGCTCCTTATTGCCGCCTATACGCATGAACTTCCTGGATTGAATTACATTCAGCAGTTTAGCCTGTACCGGAAGCGGCATATCTCCTATCTCATCAAGGAATATCGTACTGCCGTCTGCCATTTCAAATTTGCCTTCCTGTTTTTCAACAGCCCCGGTAAACGATCCTTTTTCATGTCCGAATAATTCACTTTCAACAAGTGAATCAGGTATTGCCGCACAGTTCACAACTATAAGCGCCCTGTCTCTTCGGGAACTCAGATCGTGGATTGCCTCAGCAACAAGGTTTTTACCTACACCGGTCGATCCCGTAATCAGAACCGTAGAACTGGTTCCGGCAATTTCAACCACCTTTTTCCTGACTTCCTGTATCGCGCTGCTTCTACCGATAATAGAACTTACCTCCTGTATTATTCCCTGCTTTTCGCGTAAGTATATATTCTCTTTCGCCAGCCTTTCTTTCAATAACTGTATCTCACTATGAGCTTTTTCGAGTTCACGCTTTTCTACAAGCTCTTTCTGAGCATCTATCAACTGGTTATACTGATGTTCTACCTGAGTCTTGCTCTCATTCAGGTCTTTTGTTTTTTCCTTTACTATTTTCTCAAGCAGAAGATTGCGTTTCCTGATACTTGTCTGCCGGTAGTAGTTGAAACTATACCCGGCAGAAACAAGCAGAAGTACAGCGAGTGCGATAAACCAGGATCTTTTCCAGAAAGGAGGGGAAATTGTGAAAGAAACAGAACGTACATCGCTCATAATTCCAAACTGGTTTGCCGCCCGCACATAAAAAGTATATTGATCCGGTTCAAGGTAGCCGTAAGTAATTTTTGAGGACCTGGAAACATTAGACCATTCATCTTCCACAGGATAAAGATAATATTCAAAACTTACGCCGTCTTCATTGAAAAACGACAAACCATCGCAATTGAAGCTTACTTTATTCTGATTAAATGATAATTGAAGAGTAGTACCCGATGTCAGAGGAAACGAATTATTATTTATCTGCAGACCGGAGATATAAACTCCCGGCTTTTGAGTAAGTGAGTAATCTTCCGAAGGATCATAAATTGAAACCCCGCCGAACATTCCGAAATAGATTTTCCCATCACTGTCTTCATATATTGTATTATTAAATGAAAATTCATCCGATGCCAGTCCCTCACTTTTTGAATAACTTTTCACCACCGTATATATATCGTTGAATTTATGAAGCTCAAATACTCCTCTTGTAGTACCGGCCCATAAATTTTTATTCGAATCGACAAGTAATGAAATGATCTCATTATCATTTAACGACTCAACCTTGTAAGGTTCCCTACCGGGCGGTATAATGGTTACGCCGTTCCTTTCTGCTATGATAACAGCGCTATCGGAATCAACAGCTATATCACTTATGAATTCCGTAAGTCCCTGGTTCCTTTTACTTTGACCCGGATGAATAACGGTTTTCCGTCCAAGCGGACTTGTTGCATTCTCCGTAATATATAATCCCTTGTCAGTTCCTATATAAAGATCTTTCTCTCCCGACTCAATCAACTTAAAGATTGAACGGTCGGATACGTCAAAGTCCTGTTTTATAAATGTACCCCCTTCAAATGTATATAATCCTTCGTGGGTTCCTATCCATATTCTGCCTGAATGATCTTTTATAATTGTCTGAATAATTTTATTGTCAAGCCCGAGGTAATCAATCGAGGAACCATTTTTAATTTCATACAACCCCGGGGCTGAGCCGGCCAGCATTTCATTTTCATTTACAGGGAGAAGACAGGTAAACCATCGTTTAGAAAATTTTTCAGGTGAAGTAATCCTGGTAAATTCAGAATCCTTCAGCTTAAAAATTCCTTTTTCAGTTGTGCAGAAAAAGCTGCCGTTGTGCTTCTGAATCGAAAAGACTGCATTAGCATCTAGTCCTTCCGCTTTATCATATTTATGGAACATTACAGTGGATATTTTTGAAACACCTTTCAGATCATACCCTATCCATAGATCATTTTCCCGGTCTGCATAAACGAGCTTAACATCATTGCTCAGCAGCCCGTTTTTTTCAGTTATCCTGAACAAGTTTGGGTCAGTACTATTCAACGTATTTAATCTTAAGAGTCCTTTTTCTATTACCGCAAACCAGTATTTCCCGTTTTTATTCTGAATACCATATTTCGCAGGAACGTCGGATATCCATTTAATCTGTACCCCGGGATTCAATGATTCCGAGTTAATAAATCCGATCCCTTTTCCTGCGCAAATTATAAGATTGCTTTCCGAATCTATAAAAAAGTAATTAATTTTTTCATCGCTGAAGCCAGCAATACTAATTTCTTTAATTTTATCCGCAAAATATTTATATAGTTTGCCGGGTCTTGTCAGGAAATAGATACCGCCTTCATTATCCTCTGCAATGTTTAGAATTGTCTGATTTTTAAAATTATTCTCACTGGAAAAATTATGGAGTGAATCCTGCAGGAAATAAAATATATCTCCAGGGAAAAGAGTACTATATGCCCAAACCCTGTTATAGCTGTCGGTAAAAAGTTTGATACGGTCTTCAGCTTCCCTTAATAACCATGTATGCACCTTACCATTTTTTAACGAAGACACACCACGCTCAGACGATACCCATAGAACGCTATCTTTATTCCCGGTGATTCCCAGCGGCCAGTCGTTTAATAAGCCGTCCTTTTTTCCGTAAAGCCTGTACTCCTTTCCATTGTAATTAACCAGCCCGGCAGAAGTAGCAAACCACATGTATCCCCTGCTGTCCTGGTAAATATCCCATACCTGGTTGCCCGGAAGTCCCCGGTCTTTGGTATAATTTGTAACCGGATATTGCTGAGCGGTAATATTCTGCTGAAATACAAAAAGGAGTAAGAATAAGATTACAGATTTATAAAATATGTTCATTTCCCTGAAAATTATGATTTTAAGCTTTTAAATTATTGAAGTGAAAACTATCATACAAGATACTAAGAAGAGCAGGAGAAATTTTGTGCGGATGAAGAATGAATAAGTGAATGAGTGAATGTCAGGCCGCGGTAATGTAGTGTTCTGGAATTGGAAGAGGATGAGGGAGGATGAGAAGATAAGTGATAAAAGTAACAAGTAAAAAGTAATAAATATTATTTTGGACAGCACTGGAAACATACAGGAAACTCCAATCCCGGCAGACCTTCAGCATGAAGAAAACTAATATTTTTTGTAACTTACAGCGTCAGATTTTATAATTCTGACCCTGTTGTTACTCTGCTCTTTTCCATCATTTATTCTCCATAACTCGTAGAATATCTGTCGGCCTTCTTTCGGCCATCTCTCGGCCATCTATCGGCCTCCAACTCCGGGACTACCCCGTTCATCGCCCGGCCATATTACCGTCTGCTTTAGCTGACGGGGAAAAGGAATCGTGTCAAACTACAGGCTTTAGCCACATTCAAAAGGGGGAAGTAAAACTTAACCTGGAAATATACCTCCCCTTTAATCTTACAACGAGGAGCACTTATTTTATTGCCCATACCTTTTTAATAAGGTAATAAGGTCTTCTGGAATTTCTTGCTTTTTTGTTACTAAGGTCGATATTTTCAAACTCGCAGAAAGGCAACTAAATCCAGAAGGTATAAGTTGAGGGTTATATATTACCGTCTGCTTTAGCTGACGCGGAAAAGGAATCGTGTCAAACTACAGGCTTTAGCCACATTTAAAAGGGGGAATAACCTGGAAATATACCTCCCCTTTAATCTTACAACGAGGAGCACTTATTTTATTGCCCAT